>NZ_JBDVAA010000091.1:0-2282 GCF_039943695.1 Cellulophaga sp.
AAAAATATATGAATCTTAAAATATCACTAATACTACTTCTGTTTGCTGCCACATTAACCAATGCGCAACAAAAAAAATGGAGTATTGAAGAATGTATAAATTATGCATTAGAAAACAATATAGATGTAGAGCAGTTAGAACTGCAATTAGAGAGCACTAAATTAGGTGAGTCTGATGCTTTGGGAGATTTTCTACCAAGCTTAAATGGTTCAACTAACGGTTCATGGAGTAAGGGTTCTGGTTTTGACCAGACTACGAATCAAAGGGTATCTGGTACGTTTTTCTCTCTAAACGCTGGTCTGTCATCTGGAGTTACACTTTTTAACGGTTTGCGTAACATACATAATTATAACAAAGCAAAATTAAATACTATTGCTAGTCAATATAGATTAGATGGTACTAAAGATAATATTGTACTTAATGTGGCTAATGCTTATTTAGATGTGTTAGCAGCCAAAGAGTCTTTAAAGGTTATAGTACTTCAGTCTGAACTTTCAGATAAAGATTACGAACGTACAAAAGCATTAGTTGAAGCTGGTACAGTGCCAAAAGGAGATTTGTTAGAACTAGAAGCAACTATAGCTGATTATGAGCAGCAAAAAGTGAATGGTGAAAATAATGTTGTGCTTAGAAGATTATTTTTGGCTCAATTATTACAAATTACAGATTATCAAAATTTTGATATAGCAGAATCTAGTTATGAGGTTCCGCCGTCTGAGATATATAATTATACAGCAAAAGAAGTTTATGATAAAGCACTTACAATTAGAGGTAATATAAAATTAGCAGATACAAATATTGATATAGCAGAAAAAGATGTTAAAATAGCTAAAGGAGCCTTATATCCTACACTAAATGCATCTATTGGGTATAATACTAGTTATTCTAGTTTTGTAAAAAGAATTACCAATGCAAGCTTTACAGATCAGTTGTCAGAAAATGATGGTATTGGTTATGGTATGAGTTTAAGTGTACCTGTATTTAACGGTTTTAGCGTACGTAATAACATTAGAAGGTCCAAACTTAATTTGGAGCAAACTAAGCTACAGGCAGAGCAAGAGAAGCTAGCATTAGAGGCAAGTATCAATCAGGCATATTTAGATGTTAGGTCTTTTGGAAAAAGATATGAGGCTGCTCAAAAAACATACGATGCAAGAAAACAAGCGTATGATTTTGCTAAAGAACGTTTTGATGTTGGCTTAATGAATGCTTTTGATTTTAGTCAGTCACAATCTAGATTAGATAATGCAGCTGTAGATGTGGTAAATGCTAAATACAACTACATATTCAGAATTAAAATATTAGAAATATACTATGGCATACCAGTTACGCTAGAGTAAATTAAATACATAATTTTTAAAGTCCATTAAGCTATATGTTTAATGGACTTTTTTTATGTTATAACTTGTATCTTTGTGGGCTATGGCAATTATCTTAAATATAGAAACAGCTACCACTAACTGCTCTGTAAGTGTGGCTAAAGACGGAAAAGTGTTGGCTTTAAAAGAGTACAATAGTGCTAGTTTTTCGCATGCAGAACAACTGCATATTTTTATAGAAGAAGCTTTAAAAATGGCTTCTTTAACACTAAAAGATATTAACGCTATTGCAGTTAGCAAAGGTCCTGGTTCTTATACAGGTTTAAGAATTGGTGTTTCTGCAGCTAAAGGATTATGTTTTTCTTTAGATGTGCCATTAATTTCTATTGCTACGTTGTCTAGTTTAGCACATCAAACAAAACCTAAAAAAAATGAAGCTGTTGTGGCTGTTTTAGATGCAAGACGTATGGAGGTGTATTCTGCCGTTTTCTTAAATGATTTTACTCAAGTTAAAGAAACTGAGGCAAAAATTATTGAAGAAACTTCTTATGAGGATGTTTTAAACACATATAGTAAAGTACACTTTGTAGGTTCTGGAGCAGAAAAAATTAAAAACACTTTAGACGCTGCAAATACAGCATATATTTTAGATGCTGTGCCTTCTGCTAAAGAAATGTGTGCATTGTCATTTATTAAGTTTAAAAACTCAGATTTTGAAGATGTGGCTTATTTTGAGCCATACTACCTTAAGGACTTTATGATTGTAAAACCTAAGGTAAAAAAATAACCCCATCTAACGTAGTTAAATGAGGTTGTAATTTTATCAATTTTAAATTGAATTATTTAGCTTGATTCATAACACGTTGTGGGAAAGGAATTTCAATGTCATTATCATCAAACCTAAGCTTTAATTCCTCTATAACATAAAAGTGCGCTGCCCAAAAATCTTCGTTTTTAGCCCAA
>NZ_JBDVAA010000092.1:0-12658 GCF_039943695.1 Cellulophaga sp.
TAAATCATAAACTTTAACAGATACTATTTTTTCATCTTCAGCACTCACAAAAATAGTTTCGTTTAAAGCAGGATTAGGAAAAAGCTTAAAATTAATACTAGAATCATCAGTAATTTTACTTATTTGGTTACTACGCATAACATTACAAATAGGAGCAGTAGTGTCGTTACTAAAGTATAGTGTAAAATTATTATTTTTAGATACCATCACAAAATTACCGTTATCTGATGTTACCCAGTAATCTCCATCAAAATTAGGAATTAAGCTATTGCTAATAGATATTTCTGGATTCGCATTTTTAAACTGGAAGGTGATATTAGATTTTAAATTTATATAATAATCAGGAACACCGTTATTTGTATTTATTGAAAATTGATATAATCCATTGTTTTGCGAATTCCAATTAATAGTAAATGTTTTTAAATTACTTAAAGAGGGTCCGCCAGTCCCTAATACAAAAACGTTAGAAAACTTTTTAATGTCAAAATCTTCTAAACCAGTTTGTGAAGGTGTATTAAAGTTACAATTCTCAGACGGACTTTGTTCTGCTATTACAGTTAACGTAAATTGTGTTTCAGTAGAAGCTCCATCGTTATCTGTAGCAACAGCTTTAAACGTATAAGTACCTTCTAAAAGACCATTAAGTTCATCTGTGTTTGGAGATTCTGAATGTCCCCATTTATATGAGGTAGAATTTATTTGTCTAACTAAATTGTTATCTATAAACAGTTTTACATTATCAATAGTACCATCAGTATCATTTGCAACAACTTCAACTTGTAAATTATAACCCTCAGTTAAAGTAATATTATTATCTGGTGATTGGAAACTTACGGTAGGTTCCTCATTGGTATCATCTACAGGATTACAAGGTTCTATATTCCAAACTGGGCAGAATTGATTTACTAAACTTTCTGTGCCATCACTTGTTGGAAAATCTAGAGAGTTAGGGTTTCTAATATTATCCCAAACGTGAGTTTGCTCTGGAGAGCCTTGCTTTTTACGAGCAGTTGAAATTTCGGAAGCTCTACTACCAAGATTATATATATTTTCAAAAATAGCATTTCTAAAACCTGTATTAAATCCTGTACCTCTATCTAAAAAGTCTACTCCAGTATTTATAACTTCAGAACCATCAACGTTAAACGTGTTTCTGTATACAAAACCATAGGCTCCTTTTAAATCAATAAAAGCATCTGAGCTATTTACTCCTGAAATTCCTTCTGCAGAAAAAATACAGTTTCTTATAATAGTGTTCATAGTGCCTTCTTTAACATCTACGCCTTCTGCTGTTACATTAGGTCCAACAGTACAGTTTTCTATAGTATTATCGTTACAAGCTCTTTCATAAGTGTCATGTTGTCCTTTGTCTGAGCCTACATACAATCCTTCTCCAAAACCAGGTTTAGTTCTACCTGTATTGTATATATTACAACCATTTACTATGTTATTACTAGAACCATCACGCAGGTGTATAGCTTCTTCTCCAATATCATGTACAATAAGGTTTTTTAATGTACTACCATTAGAATTGTCTAGAACAATACCTTTAGAGCCTGTTTTAAACTCTATGTTTTCAATATTCCAATAATCTCCTTCAATACTTAAAAGGTAACCATTGTTATAATCTAGTCCTGTAAATACAGGAGGGTTTGTAGCGCTTTCACCTTTTAATGTAATTGGATTTGCACTGTTACCATTAGCACTACCATAAAGGTAAACACTACGGTTAAAGGCACCTTGTATCTTATCTTGAAAATTGTAGTTTCCAGAAGCAATTATAATTTCATCACCAGCTTGTGCTGTTTCCATTGCAGCTCTAATACATTCTATAGTACTACATTGTGTTGTTTTTGGCCCTGTAGTGGTATCAGTATCCCAATTTTGGATGATGTTTTTTACAATTTCACCAGAGGTAGTAAGTTTATTGTTAAGTAAGCCAGATACACCTTGCCCTGCCTGAACTACAGATCCTGTTTCAGGAAAAGCTTTATCACTTAAAGACCAATTAGCGTGGCTTATACCTTTTTCTTTTAAAAAGGCCATCCAAGTATTAGTACTTTCTTGGTCTGGTTCTCCTTGTCCTGTATTTAAAATTGTACCCCATTCTGAAACAAATAAAGCAACATTATTATCTAGTGCAGTTTGTGCTACATTTCTTAAGTTATCATGTGGATTATATGCTGCATAAAAATGTAGTGTATATGCCACATTATTATCAGAGATTGGGTTTGCAGAAGCAACATCTACTTGTTGAGAATAATTGCTAGTACCTACTATTATTAAATTATCTGGATCTTTAGAACGTATACCAGCAATTACTTGCTCTGCATAATTTTTAATAACAGGCCAACTTTGGTATGTAGGTTCGTTATAAATTTCATACATCACATTAGGAGTATCTCCGTAAAGGTCTGCCATTCTGGTAAAAAAATCAACAGCTTCATCTGTGTATAATTCTGCTTCGTGAGTATGCCAGTCTATTATTACATATATGCCATTGGCAATAGCAGCGTCAATTACTTTTCTAACTTTAGTTTCTTGCTGCTGCGGACTATCAATATAGCCATTTCCACCATCCCAATTTTCTTTTACGCCCATTGCAATTCTAATAAGTGAGCTATTCCAGTTTTCTGCTAAAAAATCAACAGTTTCTGCGTTATAAAAATCAGAGGTGTCTCCAGCATTACTCCAAAATAGACTGTTACCAGCTAGACTTGTAATTTCTCCAGACTCATTAAGAATACGGCTTCCGTTAACTTGTAAACGACCATGTTTTTCTACAGGAGATTGCGCTACCGAACTTAAGGAGAAGAGCAAAAAAAATAAAGGCAGATACATTAGTCTTTTGAACATTTGTAGGTTTGTTTTCATAATTTATTGTGTTTGGGTTTTGTGAGCAATATTACAAATTTTATAGGATTTTTAATGTTAAATTTTATTTTTTACAGCAAAAATTTTACGTTTAAAAGGCTATAAGTAGCTAAACTAGTTATGCTTTTTAATTATAAGTTTTAGTAAATTGATTTTTTTATTTTGATGAGGTTTGTATTTTGTATAACCACCTTTTTTAAAGGTTGTTATTAGTTTAAATACAGTGTTTTAGTCTTTAAAAGTTTTATAATTATTAAACCAAAACAATTAAAACAAGTTGCATATAGGAGCTATTTAAAAAAGTCCATACATTTTTCCAGATTTGTAAGTAGGTGAGACCAAGCAATAAACTTTATACTTTGGGTATTGCAAATGTTTGTGATACCAAAAAATTCTGCCAAGGTTTCTTTGTTCTGTTTTACGTTCTAATTTAAATTAAAAAGAGTTGTATGTTTTTATTTCCTTTAGGAACTTTTCTGCTTCCTTTTCATATCTTTTTGGTACAGGAAATGTATGTGTTATAGTGTAAACAGAATCTATGTCATCTGTGTTAGGCATTAGCTCACTTAATGTAAACACTATTTCTTGTATTGCTTTGTCATATTTTATATGAACTAATTTTTTAAGTTTTATATTAAAAGGACAAGTAAATGAATCTGAAACAACAATACCTTCTGTTGAAAAAATTACAACAATATTTTCTGCTTTTAATGCTTGCCTAAAACTATTAAAATCTCTTGTAGACAGCAATATTATAAGAGTAAAAACGGTTAGGTCAACAATAACATCAAAAAATATATCAAGACTGTTTAAACCTGCGGCAAAAAATATAACAAGCATACCTAAAATAAATAAGCCAATGTATTTTACGTTTTTTTTAAAGCCATCCTTTAAGTAATTATTATAATCCTTTCTAAAATTAGAAGATTCATCTTTAGTATATACCCATTTGGCAATATGTTTACTTTGGCTTAAAATTGTATTTTTTACACGGTATGTGGCACTATACATTAAAAGTCTAAAAAGCCTGAAGAAAAAATAAGAAAAATAGACTGCTAGTAAATAACTAAAAAGGTTAAAAAAACTTTTTTCCTCTAAAAACTGGCAAAATAAGAAACTAGAGTATATATAAATTATAATACTTAAAAATACCCCAACAACAACTATGCTTACTTTAATGGGGAAGCTTTTTATATTTAATATTCCTTTATAAATAAAATTCATTTATATCCTTTGTTAGCTAACTTTTTTATTTCATTTTTTTATTGATGGTTAACAAATGAATATCCCATTAATAGACCAAAGCAAAGGCTAAAGATTGTAATGTAAATTGGTTTTATATTTTTCATATGAAGCTGAAATTTTAATGTGCAGATTTACAAAAGTAATTACCATCTAATTCATAATTTAAGCTACAAGCAACCGTTTAAAAAAACAAGTCTATTAATAGTATTATTACAGACAGTGATAGTTTTCTGGTTGTCTGTTTTTCTAAAAACAAAAAATATAATTATATTTTTTATTAGTATACTTTATAACTTTCATCTGTAATTGTATTTAAAGACAAACTACCAAACCTATGTAAATCTGTATGGTTGGTATCTAAAAAATTTGTTAGATGAGTTAAAGCATCATCTAGTAAAACACCCATAGCTGCGGTTTGGTGTTCTTTCACAGATTTTTCTTTAGAACCACCAAAAAACTGACTAAGTTTTGAGGTAGGTACAATGTTAGAAGACATATATTCTAACACCAATTTAATTTGATTGGGTTGTACACTTGGGCTAGGGTATAAGTGAGGATGAATATGCAGAATATATTCTTTTCTGTTTCTTTTAAACGAAACAGAAAAATTCCAAGAATTGTTATCAACTATGTCAGAATCGTTTTGGTTTTCTGGTGTAGCCTTAGTCAGCAAATCATACCAATTAATACTTTTAAATTGTTCTATTACTCCTTTAGAAGAAGAGACTGTAGTGTCAATTTTCTTTTCATTAGACATAAAGTTCTCAAAACAAATGATGTATTTTTCCATAATAACTTACTTAAATTTTATTAGTTCATGTAACTGCATTCTACTAGCTTTTGCATTATTGTCCTATTACCAGTTTTCCTTGGTTAAACCAGCAATAATATCCCATTTCCCATATTTTAAAGTAAGGCTCAAAAACATCAAACTTTATTTTTTGTTGGTAAGACGGGTACTGAAAATAATAGGAGAGGTTATAATCACAATTTATAGCGTAATAAGCCTCACTTAGCACCTCTATGGTTGCTTCGTAGTCTGTATTGTCTATAAACCAATCAGAAATTGATTCGTAGACAATTACGTTGGTATTGTTTTTATTTGTTCTAACATCAAGATCTGAAATTTCTACAGTTTTAATTTGAGACATAGTGTCTATAAACTCCTGGTCGCCTGTAATTTTAGAGAACAATGTTAAGTTTGAAATATATTTTTCTCCGTTTAAAATTAATAACTCTTTGTTTTGTGTAGGAGCCGGACAAAAATAAGCAGGTGATTTTCCTTCTGCAGCTAATTGATTAAAGATGCCTTTAGTAGCGTTAAATATTTTTATCAATCGTTTGTAATAAAGGTCTCCTTCTTTAATAGGTTTAAACACTTTTTCAAGATTAGTTCCGTTGGGCATAAATGCCTGAAAATAACCATAAAATTGATGCCTTAAATCATCAGATTCAACATCTAAATCTATAACTTCACCTATAATCTCTCCTAAATACTTTGCGTATTCTTTTTTTGTCATTTTTAATGTAGTTTGGGGTGTATAAATTTAGTTGGCTAATAATTTTATCCCTAGGTTATATTTTTTTTAAAATTAAAGGAATTGGTGTGTTTTTGTGCTAGGAAATATATTTTCACCTAAAAGCAGTTTATATCCGTAAGGTTTAATCTTACTTTTTATAAAAAAAAATAGGGTTTACTGCTTATACTTTTCATTAGAAAAATACAAACAAGTAAACCCAAATTACTTTTGTTAAACGCTAAGTAATGCTACTTAAGTAGGTTTAGCAATTGCTTTTTGCTAAAATTAATTTAGTACGTTAGTAGTAACATTAAGTTTAGCTTGTTCTATAACATCGTTAGTAGCCTCATGATTAGCAAATTTTGTGTAAAAAACGGCTGTAGATTTGTATTCGCCTTTTGGTAAATCTTTTATCACTGTTACATTTATATTTGCACTCTCTTTTGGAGCAAGCCCCATTGATGTAAAATTTCTTCTTGCTGTAATAAAATTTAAATCTGAGTTAGGTACTTTATTTTCATAGGTAGTTACAGACCTAAAGCTTAATACATGATTGCCTACATTTTTCCATGATGTAATACCTCTAAAAGTAGATGAGCTTGCAGTAGATGTAATATCTGGAGTAGTAATATCTGTATTTTTTATTTCTACAGGATTTTTTACATCAACAAAAACATCTACCCATTTTACTCTATTGCTTGTGTTGTCTTTTAAAACAATTATAAATCTTTTTGGGTAAGTAAAATCAAAACTAGTTTCTGTACTAGGATATACTGTATTAACATCTACAGTAGGCACAGAGGACTCTTGTGTATAAAATACTTCTTCGGCATCAAAAGTAGCGGTTGGTGTTAAGTTAGAAAAATCTGTACCAGTAGGCACAAATAAATAAATTGTTTGTTTGTCTAAATCATCAACTCGTTTTTCTATAGTGACATCGTTGGTCAATTGTGCGTTTTTACTAGCCTCAAACCTAAAATCAGTAATTGTTAAAGTAGTAGGTGTAGGTACAATCTCATGTTTAATATTTACAATATAATGCAATAATTCTTCAGATTCATTTAAAGCATTTACTATGGTATAAATATGGTTTTGTGTTTCGTAATTTAGTAATGATAGGTCATTAGGTAAAATAGAAAATTTACTTAAATTTAGTTCGGTAGATGTAGTAATAGAAGCAATTTCTTTTAACGATACTATGCTTGGAACTACAATGTTAATTTCGCCAAATACAATTTCTTCATTATCTACAATGGTAGGTTGTTTAATATTTATAGAAACCGGTGTAATACCAACTAAAGGAAAATCGGTTAGTATAGCATCCTCAAGCTTAATTATATTTTCATTAGTGTTATCATCTTTAGTACAGCCAGTAAATATTGTAGTAAATACGGTAAGGATTAGGGCAATTGTTATTCTAGTTTTTGTCATTTTTTAATTGTGGTTCTATAATTATTTTTAATTTTTCAAATAACGCATAACAGTTTTGTACAACCGTAGGTTGTGTAGTTAAATTAGCGTTAACTTTTAGTGTAATGCAGAGGTTAGCAATTGTAGGTGTATTGCTATTATTGTCTTTTAAAAGTATTGTTAAACGCTTATGTTGCTAAACAGGAGTTAAGTAGGTGTAGGTATTATTATTATTATTATCTATAGTATTTAATTAGCAAGGCGAATCTTTTAGTTTTATTTAGGTATTAAAAATATAGATACACATTAACGTAATGTTTTATGTATGGGTTTAAGTATTTTATGGTCTATATAAAATGTGCCAAAAGGAATGATACAAGCAATTAAAACTTTCCAAGTATTTTTTTTAAACTTCCAATTATATTCAGTTCCTACACTAATTGTATTAAATACAAAAAGCAAAAATATAATGCCGTGAGTGGGTCCTAAAATTGAAGTTAACGCAGTAACTCTGTAAAAATATTTTAGCGGAAGAGATACAAAAACTAAAACGAGTAGAGATAGGCCTTCTAAAAATGCCATTAAACGAAGTCTGCCAATATTTGAGTTGAAAAATGAAATCATTTAAAATGTTCTTATAAATGGGCGGTTAGTTAAGGGCGAAAAAGGCCAAGGAATAGCTATAAATATGATAAAAAGTGCAATTGAAAAATAAACAAGAATTGTTTTAAATTTCTCAGCATCTAATTGATTTCGTTTTGCTTTGGCAGAGCCTATTGTAATAATAACAATTGCCGTAATCATAAGCACAAAATGAAACAAACCAAAAAAAGATACATCCCAATGACTGACTAAATTTTTAAAGTCTGAAAAAAAATATTTTACAATAGGACTTTTAATATATACAAGCATACCTATTGTAAGTTGAATATGTGCAATAGTTGCAGTCCAATGGCGCACTTTATTGTCAAAGTATGAGAATTTGGTTTGCCGTCTATAGCCATTATATGCTCTAAAAATAGCATAAACTAAAGATAGTAGTACAAGCCACCTAAATATTGAATGAAATACCAGAACAATTGAATACATTAGCCTTAATTTATTGTCTGTACAAAGGTCTAATTTAATACAAAATTGTAGTAGAAATATTTATGCAACAGTTAGGACTTTTCAATCATTTTCCTGAATTCAGTGGGCGATATTTTTTCGCGTTTTTTAAAAAATCGAGTAAAATATGAAGGGTCTAAATAACCCATTTCATAAGAGATTTCACTTATAGATAAGGTAGATTGATAGAGTAAGTATTTGACCTCAATAAGTTTAATCTCTTCAAGAATTTCTGATGCAGATTTTAAAGTAGATACTTTAACAGATTTATTTAAATGATTGGGGCTAATATTCATCATTCTTGCAAAGTCGGCAACCTTTAAGTTTTCCTTTACCTTTTGGTTTGCTAACATTCTAAATCTAGATGTAATTTGAAAAGAAGCATTTTGAGGTTGAAAATTACTTAGTCCGTATAGTATTTTTAATTCAGTTAGTAATGTGTATATGTATGAATGTATTATATCTGAATTTGGTTTAGTATTACTTTTAAATTCGGTAACTAATCTTTCTAAAATGTTAATAATTTCAGATCTGGACTGTTTGTTTATATTTATAATAGGATAATTACCATTGTTTAAAAACTCAAAATCAGATACAAGTGAGCGGTTTCCAAACTTACCAATAAGTATATTTGGATGAAAATGACAAGTAAACCCTTTTACATTTTTTGAAACCTGCTCTGTAGAAAATACTGCGCCAGCCTGGAGTATTACAATATTATTAGGTGTAATTATATATTCTTTAAACCCTATTTTAGTTTTAAAAGAGCCTTTTGTTACAAAAATAATTGTGTGACTTTCTTCTCTTGACGGAGTTATAGGTTTAAGAACTTTTTTAGTTAAATCCTCAATTTTTAAACAGAAAAAATCTTCAACACTTTTTTTAAAAAGTTTATCTAGTTTAGGACTTTTGTTAAAGTATTCTTTTCGGAAGTCCTCAGAATTATATGTTTTTATTTTAGACACTTTCCTTTAAGTTTATCAAGAGGTTTCTTTAGCTTGTGGCTAACAGTTTAGTAATTTATTTTTTAATTAAATTCAATTCCAACAGATAAGGAAATAGAACCATTTTTTGTTTTAAAATTATATGAAGATTCAATATCTTTATTTCTTATTGATAATGGTATTACATATCTAAAGTCAGGATTATGTAGGTCAGATATTGATATTTTAAAATCCGAATATGAATAAACTCCTATTCCTTTATTTGGATTATCTCCATACCAAAAAATATCACTTGGTAAAATGATGCCTTTTTTAAATTTCAATTTTTCTGGACTTTCACTTTCAGGAACAACAATTATATCTGGATTTTCATTCAGTATAAATTCAGCCTTTTTTCTGAAAGCCATATTGCAATTCCAAGTAATAATTTTCAATTTAAGTTCTGATTTTTAATGTGTGGCAACGGTCTTGTATATGAAAAGTAGGCGATTTGAAAGCACGAAAATTTCTGTTAAGCATAAAGCTTTGCATGAGCCAAAAGTCCTGATTTTACTTCTGTTTCGCCTATTTTTTATATACATTGTTGTGGTTTGTATTATTTAGTTGCCTCTTCGCAATTATTGAAAGGTCTATCATCTTCCATTAAATAAAAATTTATTGTAATCTCATCTTCTTCAGCTAAATTAATGAAATCAGTTTCTACACTTTTATATCCAATTGAGCCTGTTTTTACAAAAAAAGTTTTAGAAGAGTTGTCTAATATGATTGAATATTTTCCATTAAGTGAAGTCTTAGATTTAAGACACCCAATAATTACTTCGCTATGACTTAACGGCTTTCCGTTTGTTACATCAAAAACTTGCCCAACTATATTTATCTTAGAGGCATTCTGTTTCGTATTAGACAGATTAATATTATACCCTCCTTTATTATAAGTTGGTGTTAAGTTTTTATTAGTAGAACAGCTAATTATTATTAAAAAGCAGCCAAAAATTAATATTATTTTTATTTTCATAATCTAAATTTATTTAACATCCTGCATTTTTCCCTTTTTAAATTTTGTTATTTATCTTTTCTCGTTTTAAACATACCAACTTTAAAAGTTTGGCGACTTTCCAAAAAAAAACCAAACCATAGTGTTAGCAATGACTTGCGCTATTTTTTATATATATTGTTAGCACGCGTTTTTTATCTCTGCTAAATTAATACCTTACCAATCCTTTAGGTTCATTACTACCTTTTTTGACAAACCAAAATTGACTTTTTTGAATTTGGCCTATTACATTAAGTTCAATAATTGTATCATTTTCATTGCAACTATCCACAAATTCAGATAGAATATTAATTCTTTTGGGAACATCATATTTTTGGATAATATTTAATGGATATTTTTTTTCGCTCTCTATTATAAATTTTTTATTATCATTTAGTAAAGATGAGTATACTTTGTTTTTTGCGTCATAAGTTAACTCTTGGGTTTTCATATATCGTTGCGATAAACTAAACGAAAAGGCAAAAAACAATAAAATAATTACTGAACCAACAATTTTAAATGTAATTCTTTTGAATAGAAAATAATTGGCTAACAATATTATAATGGTAAATATTCCAAACATATGATGTAGTTTTTATTTAACTAGAATTACCGTTTCCAGATTATTTTTATTCAATAACCAAAACTCATAATCATACCAAGCCTTTTCATATTTTATGTAGGTTACTTTTGTATTCGGATTGCAGTTTACGCTTTCATAAAAAAACTTGAAATCATCATTAAACTCTGAAGCCAATTTTTGAGATAAAATGTCAGGTTTACCAAATTCAGAAATAATATCTTTTTTATTATACCCAATATATTCATCGCCAAATTTGTCGGATTTTTTAATTTCTCGTCCAAATTTCCATCCACATATACTTGTAAGAGTAATCAATAATATAAATGCTAAAATCTTTAAAAATATTCTCATAGTTTTTTCAAATGTGTGGCAAGGGTTCGGCTAAGCGTAGTGCGGGTAGTAAGGAAACTTTTCGTTTCCGTCTGCCGACGCAGCTAAAGCTTATTGTTTTGCTTTTTCTTTTTTTGTTCCAAAGCTAAACTTGAATATTTCGCTGACGCGTAATTTTCAATTTAGCGACAATATAAATATACACAGACCTTTTGATTAAGCCCTAAAGTCCGCATTACGTTTAGGCTTTGTTGTACACAGTTATTTTTCGAGAGTTTGTTTGAATTCCAGCACTTCAGAGATGTAAATTTCGTTCAAATATTCGTTGTAATAATCATCTCGTTTTGAGACTATATTTTTTTCCGCTTTCATAATATTTTCCTTTGCTTTTTCAATTTCCCCTAGTTTTTGGTATGCTCTAGCCATTCCAAAAAAAGATTCAGGTACGCTTTCGTATTGCTTTAATGCTCTTTGAAATTCAATAATTGATTTTTCATAATTCCCAAGTTCATATTCGCAAAGTCCGAGATAGACAAACGAGTGAATATCTGCCCAATCTTCATCTTGGTTTACTATACTTTGATTGAAAGCTTTAATTGCGTTCTGATAGTTTTTGTTACCGTAATGACACTCTCCTCGCAGAAAGTCAATATCTTCTCCCCAAGGCGCGTCGATAACGTTTGGTGTCAAGCTATCAAGTCGGTCAAAGTCCATCAATGCTTTGTCATAATCTCGTATTTTTCTTAATCTTATCCAGCCTCGGTAGCCCAAATGTTTAACTGGTTCAAGTTCTACTGCCTTGTCTAAATATTTAAAACCTTTGTTAAAATCTCCTGATTTATTTATACTAACGGAATAGTCAAAATAGTCTTCGCTAAGATTAGATTCAAAATTGATGACTTTTTCATTTTTCTGCTGAATGCTTTTATTTACCTTTTGGTAGGTGTAATATATGTAACCTAGGTATGCAAAAAAAGATAATAATATAACCCCAAAAATGATTGCTAGTATTTTAAAAAATTTCTTCAATTTTCCCTCCTTTTATTTTAAATCTAATGAGATAAAATGTTTTTGTTTCTGTATCATTTGTCCAACCTAAAAGTCCATTTGAGATACTCTTTAATTTTTTTATCAACTCTCCATTATTGAATTTTGTTGGTTGATACTCATTGTCAATTTCAAAAGATTCTTGATTACAGAAATTTCCATTTTTATCAAGGTGGAGCCTCAGGGTAATATGTCCATTTTTCGGGCTAATTTCTGTTTCGGTATTCATAATTTCTTGAAATGCCTTTCGAATGACTATGTTTTCTCCTTTTATTTTTGTGTTGTGGTGTTTCTCCTTTAAACCAATATCATGCGTAAAGCTATAATAGGGTTTTGAATGTTCATCACAATCGGAATCCTTCTCGTTGCATGAGAATAGCAGAAGTATTAAAATGATTGTGAAATGTTTTTTCATAATTGAGTACAACGTTTCGGCTATGGTTAGTACGGGGGTTAAAAGTAATTAATTTCCGATTAAGCACTTAGCCAAAACTTTTTATTTTGTTTTATCTTTTTCATTTTAAAGCCAAATCAAAAGATTTGGCGGACTTAGTAAAAATACACT
>NZ_JBDVAA010000093.1:0-13283 GCF_039943695.1 Cellulophaga sp.
ATACAAACCAACCTAAAACAAACAGTTTATACATCTACACTACAACCTAAAAACCTCTTAAAATCTTTAAAAAGATGTGATGTTGCTATTGGCGCAATTAGAGGCAAAGACCGCTCACCTATTGTAGTTACAGAAACTATGGTAGAAAATATGAAAAAAGATGCAGTAATTATAGATGTTAGTATCGATATGGGTGGTTGTTTTGAAACATCTGAACTTACAACACACAACAAACCAACAATAAAAAAACACGGTGTTATACATTACTGTGTTCCCAACATACCATCTAGATACCCTAAAACATCTTCAATATCTATTAGCAACATCTTTACTCCTTATTTATTAAAAATTGGAGAAGATGGCGGAATGGAAAATGCATTGCGTTTTGATAAAGGCTTGCGTAACGGACTATATATGTACCACGGAATTTTAACAAACAAATCTGTAGGAGAATGGTACGACTTACAGTATAGTGATATCAATTTTTTAATTTTTTAATATGGCATTCATCAAACGATTAGGATGGTACTTAGTTGGACTATCAATCGGTATTGTATTTTTAACTTTTTTCCTGAAAAAGAAATCAGACGAAACAGGAACCGAGTTCTGTTATTTTCCAAACTGTAGAGTTTTAAAAGATTTACGTTCTAAACCTTTATCATATTCTGACGAAATTAAAGTCTTACTTAACAATAAAACTATAGACTCTACAACGGTCTCTTATTTTTTAAATGATGGTGATATAGACTTTGGAAATAGCGATACAAAATCTACTCCTTGCAAAACCTATAAAATTGAAGGTTTAGTTAAAGAAAAAGAAGCTATTTTAACTGTAATAAACTGCACAAACAAAGTAGTTGTAGATAAAATAGATTTAGGTAATTAGGTTTAACTAAATCAACACATAAAAAAAGGTGAGTTTTTAAAACTCACCTTTTTTTATATAAAATGCTATATTTTTATTAAATTTTTCTTCTTTTTCGCTCTTCTTTCAACAAAGACAACTCTCTTGTTGTTTGCCCTGCAACCGAGGTATTTTCTTCAGCTCTACGTATTAAATAAGGCATAACATCTCCAACAGGCCCAAAAGGCAAGTATTTAGCAACATTATAACCACTAGCTGCTAGGTTAAAAGAAATATGATCACTCATACCATACAGTTGCCCAAACCAAACACGCGAGTCAGAGTGTGCAATATTTTTCTCTTGCATTATACGCATCAAACTATAGCAACTATTTTCATTATGGGTACCCATAAAAATAGACATCACATCTAAATTCTCTATCATATAAACCACAGCAGCATCAAAATTATCATCTGTAGCTTTTTTATTGGCGCAAATTGGTGTTGGATACCCTTTTCTTTCAGCTCTCTCATTTTCTTTCTCCATATATGCACCACGCACTACCTTCATCCCTATTTTAAAGCCTTCTTCCTTTGCTTCTAAATGTAATTTTTTAAGGTAAGCCAACCTGTCCCAACGATACATTTGCAATGTATTATAAACTACAACTTTCTCCTTATTATATTTTCGCATCATTTGCGCGCACAAATCATCAGCAGCGTCTTGCATCCAGCTTTCCTCACCATCTACCAAAAGAGCTACATCTAAATCGTAAGCTTTTTTACAAACCTTATCAAACCTAGACACAATTCTATCCCACTCTAACTGCTCAACATTTGTTAACTTTATACCTGCTCCTACTTTTTCAAAAAGAATAAATCTTCCAAATCCAGTAGGCTTAAAAACCGCTAACGGAATAGCCTCTTTTTCTTTAACAAAATCTAATACGTGTAATATTTTCTCGTAAGCCTCATCAAAATGACTCTCATCTTCTTTACCCTCTACAGAATAATCTAAAATAGTACTTACTTTTTTATCATACATTTTGTCTGCAACTGGCATACAATCTTGCTCACTAACACCACCACAAAAATGGTCAAAAACAGTAGCTCTTATTAATCCTTCAACAGGTAAATGAGCTTTTATAGCAAAATTAGTAACAGCAGTACCAATACGAACCAATGGTTCATTTGCTATTAACTTAAACAAAAAATACGCTCTCTCTAGTTCAGAATCTGATTTTAGAGCAAAAGCAGTTGCTGTATTTTCAAAAATTTGTTCCATTTTTATGAATTTCGTAATGCAGCAAATATAAATACAGATTTTGTATTCTAATAACTAAAATATGTCTTTATTTTGCGTGATGTAAATATATAATTATGCAGTCAATTTTAGCAAGTACATATTCAGTTCATTTTAATGAAAAAGCATATACAGAATTAAATTCTCACTTAGAAAAAGCAAATTATTCTAAGGTTTTTATTTTAGTTGATGAAAATACACATCAGCACTGCTTACCTAGCTTTATGGCTCAGATTTATGGTGATTACAACTATGAAATTATAGAAATTGAAGAAGGCGAAATAAACAAAACTATAGAAACTTGTGTACAAGTTTGGCACGTTTTATCTGAACTAGATGCAGACCGAAAAAGCGTTATGATTAACCTTGGCGGAGGCGTTATTACAGATTTAGGTGGTTTTGTCGCATCAACCTTTAAAAGAGGAATAGATTTTATAAACGTACCTACTACATTACTATCTATGGTAGATGCTTCTGTTGGAGGTAAAACAGGAGTAGATTTAGGTTCTTTAAAAAACCAGATAGGCGTTATCAATCAACCACAAATGGTACTAGTTGTTTCTTCTTTTCTACAAACTCTAAAAGAAAGACAACTACACAGTGGTTTTGCAGAAATGCTTAAACACGGCTTAATTAAAGATAAAAAATATTGGAACGAACTTAATTTAGTTTCTGATTTTAATAATTTAGATGAGTTTATTTACGACTCTGTAGTTATAAAAAATGATGTTGTTACTATTGATCCAACAGAACAAAACTTACGTAAAATACTAAACTTTGGCCACACTCTTGGCCACGCAGTAGAGTCTTACTTTTTAGAAACAGAAAGCAAAAAAACATTATTACACGGTGAGGCTATTGCAGTTGGTATGGTTTTGGAAGCATACATAAGCAGCAAACTAACTAACCTGTCCGAGACAGAGTTAAATGCTATAAAATCTACATTTACAAAACGATATGGCAAAGTTGAATTTACAGAAGAGGATATAAAAAATATACTTACATATTTAAAGTTTGACAAGAAGAACTCTCATGGCAATATTAATTTTGTTTTACTAAAATCTATTGGTAGTTGTCAAATAGATGTAACCGTTCCTGAAGATTTATTACACCAGTCTTTTGCTTACTACAAAGTTTAAGTTGCACACCTACATAAAAACACTGTTACACAACTAATTACATTTTTGCAGTGAAAAAAGTTTTAGCTTAGTTCTTATAAAACTAAAACCGATGAATTATGTTACGCAAACTAGTAGATTACAAAAAACTTGACCACACAGTAGCCACAAAATTAATAGAATCCTATCCACATGGATATGGAGATAACGACATTATTGTTTTTAAAAATGCAAAAGGAGAATTTGTAGAAGCTGTAGAAGTAAAAACAGAAGACACCATTTACTTGGTTAGAATAAGTAAAAGTTTATCTAACTTTATTGCTAATTTTGATGACACCATTGAAAAAGAACTAGAATCCCCTGTTTCTAATATGTCTGAAACTGTCTATACAGAAAACACTAAAGAATTAGAGGATTAATGCATTGCTACTCCTATAAATATCTTTCAATAATAATTTTTGAATGATGTTCTTGATGTCCGCACGCTACAAAACCTGCAGCAGCTGTACTCATAGGAGAATCACTTGCTGTGCCCACAAACTTTAACTGTTTTTCTGTTAAATGCGTAAACAATGAAATTGTTGATGCTCTTACATCTAAAAACTCTTGCAATAAACTTTGCCTAGTTCTATTGTTTGCATTAGAAGTTGGCACGTAATCATCTTGTTCAAAACCAGGCAAAGGCGTAGTATCTAATCTAGAAAAACGCATAGCCCTGTACTGAAAAATACGCTCCGTATCTATTATATGCACTATTGCTTCTGCTGTTGTCCATTTATTAGAGGCGTAAGCATAATTCAATTTACTATCTGGTATTACAGCAATTAAATCTTTAAACTTTTTTCTACCATTTTCTAAAGCTGTTAACAAACTTGTATCTTCTACCAAATCTATATAACTTTTATAATAAGGGTTGTAATCTAGTGGTGTTAATTCTGATGCTTTCATAAAATAAAATAAAAAAGCTCAATGTAATTTACATTGAGCTTAGTGTTATTAATTCATCTCTTAAATTAAGAAATCTACAATTCATTAAAAATTGTATGCATTAAACGCTTTTTATCGTTAATGCTCTCTTCTAAAGAAATCATTGTTTCTGTTCTACTAATACCATCAATATCATCTATTTTAAAAATGATATTTTTTGCATGTTGCGTATCTCTAGCTCTAATTTTACAAAAAATATTAAACTTACCTGTTGTAATGTGCGCAACGGTAACATAAGGAATACCAATTAAACGCTCTAAAACAAACTTAGTTTGGTGTGTTTTTTCTAAAAATATACCTACATAAGCAATAAAAGAATAACCTAATTTAACATAATCCAACGTTAAAGATGAACCTTGTATAATTCCGGCTTCTTCCATTTTCTTTACCCTAACATGAACAGTACCCGCAGAAATTAATAATTTCTTTGCAATATCTGTAAACGGAGTTCTGGTGTTATCTATTAACATATCCAGAATCTGGTGATCAATTTCGTCTAGCTTAACTTTAGTCATTATTTAATTAAATTTGGAACAAAAATAGTAAAATAAGAAGATATACGCACTAAATCTATCTTTTTTTTATCAATAATGCAATTATTTTACATATACTAATTAAATTGTTAATTACCAAGTAAAGACTTAGATAAAAGAATGTTATTTTCAACATAATCTAAATCACTCTTATCTAGAAGGTTAAGAGTTTTGTGAGCGTAAAATTTCTCTAGCCCTTGTGTTTCTGTTATTACTGGTTCAAAAATAATTTTTTTATCTTTTAACACTTCCTTATACAGAACCCCTAAGGAATTAGCCTCTGGATGTAAAGTATTTATTTTTTTAGTATTATATATAATAAGGTCTAAAAACTGTTTGCCATTCTCTGGAATTTCAAAATAAGCATCTACCTTATACTTATTTAGCGAGTTTGTAGCAATTACCTCTACTCCTTTTAATAAAGAATAAAAAATAAATTCTCTAGTTTTTTCCCTTTCATAGTCTTCTGGGTAATGGCCAGACTCAAATAAAACAGTTGGAGTATTTAACATTTGAAAAGCATCACCAACACAATTACTATTAAAACCATCGTCATACCTGCCAACCTGATTAGGAATAAAATTTTGCAAAACACTATTCATAGCCACAATTAATTGCATACTTTTATCTCTGGTAGCAGACATACCTCTTTCCTTATTAAAAGCAGGCGCCAAAAAAGATACAGTTGCTGGCTTATTTGTTTCACCTACATTAAAAATTGTTCTCTGATCATGTAGGTTAAAACAGAAATCTGGTTTGAAGTTGTCATAAACCTCTCTAAGAATTTTACTTTCTGGCTGAGTCCTATTCTGCGCATCTCTATTTAAATCAATTTCATTAGCATTAATTCTAGTATATGCTTTTGCTCCATCAGGGTTTAAAATAGGAATAATTTTTATAGTACAATTATCTAAAATTGATGATTGCAAAGAAGATGTTTTTTCTAAAAAATGAATAAAATCTAAAACTGCTTTTGTAGTTGTAGATTCATTTCCATGCATCTGAGACCACATTAAAATTTTAGTTTCCCCGTGTCCTATAGTAATCATTTTTACAGGCTCATTTAAAACAGATTTTCCAATTTCTTCTATACCATCTTTAAACAATGTTTTTTCTAAAAAAGGAAAAACCAAACTATTCGTCACATAACGACCAGTTATATTATTAACCTTACAATCTTTAAATATCTGCTTAAAATCTATCATTACAAAAGGTATTAGTAAAGCGTAAAGATAGCGTTATATTGAATTACAAATGTAACAGTTGTTATTACATTTGTAACATCAAACATTACAAATGTAAACTAAAAACCATTACTATTTATTTAAAATGATTACATTTGTAACACAATACAACTGCTTATATCAGTAAATTCTATTAAAAAACAATAATAACCTTAAAATCAACAATTTAAGTTATTTTATCTAAAGTTTAATAGAATTGAAACTAATAGAAATCTCAAATCTAATCTACCTACAAACTAAGCAAAATAATTAAGATGCAATTACAATGGTAAATTCTGAAGAGTTCATAAAAAGATTAGAAAAAGTAATTAATTACTACGGCTTAACCGCTGCTGCTTTTGCTGATAAAGTTGAAGTGCAACGCTCTAGCATCTCTCACCTATTATCTGGCAGAAACAAACCAAGCTTAGAATTTGTTTTAAAAGTTGTAACTCAATTTCCTGAGGTAAATTTATATTGGTTACTAAACGGAAAAGGAAGTTTTCCTTTTGTTGAAAAAAAAGAAACTAAGCCTATACCAAAAGAAAATACCAAAACAATAATTAACAAAACAGACTTAAAAAAAGAAGTTAGTAAAGTAATTATTTTTTACACCGATGGCACTTTTGAAACCTTTGACAAAAAATAAGTTTCAACACTTATTTTAACAGCAAAAAAGCAAATAGCTTTCTATTAATTATTTATTTTTGTGCTTATGAAAATAAAATATTTTTACATACTAGCTTCTGCTCTTTGCTTTACATCTTGCTACAACCCAACAAGAAATTGCGCTGACTTTAAAACAGGAGAATTTACGTTTGACTATCAGATTAACGGAGAAGAAAAAACAGGCCGTTTTACAAGAGATGAAGAATACAGTGTAGAGTATTACGAAAACAAAGTAGACAGCTCCTCTGTAAGATGGATAAACGATTGCGAATTTGTATTAAAATCACTTAAAGATCAATCATCCATACATTTTAAAATTTTAGAAACAACCAAAGACAGCTATACTTTTGAGTACAGCAATGCTGCTAGAGATCCAAAAAAGGAGTTAGTAGTTATGAAAGGTACAGCTGTTAGAGTTAAGAAGTAGCTTAGAGTTAATTTAAATTACAATTAACAGTGTTTTAAACATAACACCGCCAAACTACCAGAAACAAAGAAAAACAAGCTTAAAAAGACTTAAAATAAAAAACCTCGCTTATTAAAAAATAAGCGAGGTTTTTTATTTTACAAGCAGAATACTAATTAGGCCTTTCAAAAGATTTTTTAGGATGATCTTTAGCATACTCCTTAAATTGCCTCTGCTGCTGCTTAACGGTCATTGTGCTACCATCATGACTCCAACCTGGAGGGCCAAAAATATACATTAATTTATGAGATAGCTTTTTAGATTTTTTCATATCCATCCAAATGTCCTTAAACTCATGCGTTAAAATAACTATTGGATTGTTAGAATTTGGCGCATGTATTACACCATACTTAACATCTATACCATCATCTAGAGGCAACCATGTTCCAAATATTCTATCAAAAATATTTAAAAAACCACCATGATTCTTATCTAAGTACTCAACGTTTTGTGCATGATGCACTTGATGCATTGTATGGGTATTCATAAATTTCTCAAAAATACCAAGCTTTGGCAATAATACTGTATGCAACTGAAATTGCCACAAAGCCTCAATACCTAAACAAAATACAACCATTTCTGGCTCAAAGCCTATTGCTGGCATCCACATATAAAACAACGGCTTATACAATAAAGTAAACCACCCGTTTCTAACAGCTGTTCCTAAATTAAAATTATCTGATGAGTGATGCACAATGTGTGCTGCCCATAAAATTCTTATTTCATGATTAGCCCTATGAAACCAATAATATGTAAAATCATCTGCAAGCTGACAAAGCAACCAAACATACCAAGCATAACCAAAAGATTGGTAGCCTAATATATTAGTATGTACACCGTTTACCTCCGGATTACATAGTTCAAAAACAAATTCAAAAATTACAATTGCTGATATTACTTTAAGTGCCGCTGCTAATATTGCAGACCCAACCCCCATAAAACCACTCGCAAAAAGATCTTTCCAGTCGTAAAGATCATGATGTTCTTCATGGTTTTTACTATATGTTAATTCTAATAATATAAATATTATAAACGCTGGACCGCCGTAAACTAGCGGGTTTGTTAAATCCATATAAAAAATATTTTTTTTTGCTAAGATAAGACTATTAAAGGTTAATTTTTCTAAAACAGACTTGTTTGTTCTGTATCATCATCTTCTAAATCTTCTTTACTATCTGTTTTTTTTGATGTAACATCCTCCTCTTCTGTTACTTCTGCTTTCTTAGGAACCTCAATTACCTCCTCAACTTCTTCATAAGGTAGAGATTCTAAAACATTTGTGTTTTTTATTTTATCTGCAGTCAGTTGGTTACCTAAAGCTTTTATTCCCTTAACAGCTATAAAATCCTCTACATCAACTTCTTGATTTGGTTTCTGCTCTTTACCTCTAGGTTTTACAAACTCCAATTCTACCACAGGTCGCCAATCTGTAGAAACTAACTCTAAAACAGATTTTGGATGTTCAGAGATAAACAATTCCTCCTTATTTTCGTTCTCTATTAAAAAACGCTTAATATAATAACGCTCCTTTGCTCCATCAAAATAAATGGCTGAAATTGGCTTCTTAGGATTCCACTTCTCTAAAACAATCATATCTTCATCAAAATGGATCGTAATTTCTGGCTTAATGGTCTTTGCGATTCCTTTTTGAGTAATTATCAAAATTAAATCATCTCCTTTAAACTCTCCCAGTAATTCACCTCTACCATCTAAGTTTAGACGACTAACAACATCATCAAACCAAATTTTACGAGGTTTTAAAGTAGAAACACCCTTTTCTTTTAAGTCGATACGTTTAACAGCGTATTTACTAACAATATTTCCTTTTGAAGACCTTCCTTTTATAAGAATGTCTGAAAAATCCATATCCCACTTTAATTTTTTAATACTACCAACTTGCCTTAAATGTATAGTAACTACTTCTGCCTCTCCATTAGGATTTGCAGAAAAATATAAGACTTCAGAATTTGGCTTACCAGTAGTTAAAGGATACAGCCTATCTCTTGTTACAGATGTAACATTAAATCGCTTAATATAACTAGGACCACCTTTACCATCTCTATAAATTAAATTGTAAATAGTACGCTTGTCTTTTTTCTTAAACACAGCGACGTGAATAATATTTTTACCAACAAAAGTCTTAGAATCTACTTTAGAAACCATCATATGACCATCTTTAGTAAACACAATAATATCATCTATATCACTACAGTCGGTAACATACTCATCTTTCTTTAAAGAGGTTCCTACAAAACCTTCTTCCCTATTTACATAAAGTTTTGTGTTTCTAATTGCCACTTTAGTTGCCTCAATATCATCAAAAATTCTAATTTCTGATTTACGTTCACGATCCTTACCGTATTTATCTTTAAGATTTTTAAAGTAATCTACTGCAAAGTCAATTAAATGCTCTAAATGATGTTTTACTTCTGCAATACGCTCCTCTAAACTATCTAATAACTGTTGCGCTTTATCTAAATCAAACTTAGAAATACGCTTAATTCTAATTTCTGTTAAGCGAGTAATATCTTCTTCTGTTACAGCTCTTTTTAAATGTTTTGTGTGCGGCTTTAACCCTTTATCTATAGCAGAAATAACTCCTTCCCAAGTTTCTTCTTCCTCAATATCCCTATAAATTCTGTTTTCTATAAAAATACGTTCTAATGAAGAAAAATGCCATTGTTCCTCTAACTCACCTAATTGAATTTCTAATTCAGCTTTTAAAAGCTCTACTGTATAATCCGTAGAACGTTGCAACATTTCAGTAACACCAATAAAAAGCGGCTTATTATCTTCAATAATACAACCTAAAGGAGAAATAGAAGACTCACACGCAGTAAAAGCATACAATGCATCTATAGTTTTATCAGGAGATATTCCAGATGGTAAATGCACTAAAATTTCTACATCTGCAGCTGTGTTATCTTCAATTTTCTTAACCTTTATCTTCCCTTTTTCGTTTGCTTTTAAGATCGAATCTATTAAAGAAGAGGTGTTAGTTCCGTATGGTATTTCACTTATAACCAGTGTATTCCTATCTAATTGAGCTATTTTTGCTCTAACTCTAATTTTTCCTCCGCGTAAACCATCATTATAATTAGATACATCTATAATACCAGATGTAGGGAAATCTGGAAACAGTTTAAACTTTTGACCTTTTAAATGCTTAATTGAAGCATCTATTAACTCTATAAAATTATGAGGTAATATTTTTGTTGACAAACCTACAGCAATACCCTCTGCTCCTTGAGCCAATAATAATGGAAATTTTACAGGGAGGTTTACGGGTTCTTTTTTACGACCATCATAAGATTGTTGCCAGTCTGTAATTTTTGGACTAAAAACAACATCTAAAGCAAATTTAGACAAACGCGCTTCTATATATCTAGATGCTGCAGCCCTATCTCCTGTTAATATGTTACCCCAGTTACCCTGAGTATCAATAAGCAAATCTTTTTGACCAATTTGCACCATAGCATCTGCAATACTTGCATCACCGTGTGGATGATACTGCATTGTATGACCAACAACATTGGCTACTTTATTATACCTACCGTCATCTAACTCTTTTAGCGAATGCATAATTCTACGTTGCACAGGCTTAAAACCGTCTTCTATAGCAGGGACAGCACGTTCTAAAATTACATAAGAGGCGTAATCTAAAAACCAATCCTTATACATCCCCGTGACCTTGGTAAGCTCATTTTGGGGATCGTCTATGTTACTATCTAGATTCTCGTTTACTTCTTCGTTCTCTTCCATAAAGAAAGACTCGTGTTTATCTGGTTTATAATTAGTTTTCCTCGATTATATCAAGTTCTACTTTAAGGTTTTCAATAATAAATTTTTGTCGGTCTGGCGTATTTTTACCCATATAAAAACTAAGTAATTGCTCTATAGACATAGCCTTATCTAGCATTACAGGTTCTAAACGAATATCATCTCCAATAAAGTGCTGAAACTCATCTGGAGAAATTTCCCCCAAACCTTTAAATCGGGTTATTTCTGGCTTACCAGTTAATTTTTCAATTGCATCAGCTTTTTCTTCTGGACTGTAACAATAGAAAGTTTGTTTTTTATTACGAACCCTAAAAAGAGGCGTTTGTAATATATATAAATGATTTTCTTTTATTAACTCTGGAAAAAACTGCAAAAAGAAGGTTATTAACAATAATCTAATATGCATACCATCTACATCAGCATCTGTAGCAATTACAATATTATTGTAACGCAAATCCTCCATAGATTCTTCTATATTTAATGCTGCTTGTAGTAAATTAAACTCTTCATTCTCATAAACTATCTTTTTAGACATTCCATAAGAGTTTAATGGCTTACCACGTAAACTAAAAACAGCCTGTGTATTTACATCTCTAGACTTAGTTATAGAACCAGATGCAGAATCTCCCTCTGTAATAAATAAAGTAGACTCTAATCTTCTATCTTTTTTTAAATCACCCAAGTGTACACGGCAATCTCTAAGCTTTTTATTGTGTAAACTTGCTTTTTTAGCTCTATCCTTAGCTAATTTACGTATGCCAGACAAATCTTTACGTTCTCGCTCTGCCTGTATAATTTTACGTTGCAAAGCATCTGCAGTCTCAGTGTTTTTATGCAAGTAATTATCTAAATACTTACCTACAAAATCATTAATATAGGTACGTACAGTTGGGTAATTACCTCCCATATCTGTAGAACCAAGCTTTGTTTTAGTCTGACTCTCAAAAACAGGCTCCATCACCTTAATAGAAACAGCAGAAATAATAGACTTACGAATATCTGAAGCTTCGTAATTTTTTCCGTAAAAGTCTCTAATAGTTTTAACTATTGCCTCTCTAAAAGCTGCTTGATGCGTACCACCCTGTGTTGTATGTTGTCCGTTAACAAAAGATTGATACTCCTCACTATATTGAGTTTTACTGTGTGTTATAGCAATTTCTATATCATCTCCCTTTAAATGAATAATAGGATATAATAAATCTTCTGCATTATTATTTTCTTCAAGTAAATCTTTTAATCCGTTTTCAGAGAAATACTTTTCTCCATTAAAAACAATAGTTAACCCAGGATTTAAGTATACGTAGTTTTTAAGCATGCGAATTACATACTCATTTCTATACTTGTAATTTTTAAAGATAGCTTCATCTGGAGTAAAAGAAACTTTAGTTCCTTTTCGTTTAGAGCTTTCTACTGGTCCTTCCTCTGCAATTAAATTACCTTGACTAAATTCTGCCCATTTAGACTGACCCTCTCTAGAAGATTCTACCTTAAAAAAGTTAGACAAAGCATTTACAGCCTTAGTACCAACACCATTTAAACCAACAGACTTTTTAAAGGCTTTAGAATCGTACTTACCACCAGTATTCATTTTAGACACTACATCTACAACCTTACCAAGCGGTATACCACGACCATAATCTCGTACCTTAACTACATTGTCTCTTATTCCAATTTCAATGGTTTTACCAGCTCCCATCACAAATTCATCTATACAGTTATCTAAAACCTCTTTTAAAAGAATATAGATACCATCGTCTGCAGATGAACCATCACCTAATTTACCTATATACATCCCCGGACGCATACGTATATGCTCTTTCCAGTCTAACGAACGAATATTATCTTCGGTATATTTAGTATTGTCTGACATTGATTTAGGATAATTGCAGTTTGCACGCTAATATAGTAAGTGTTAGAAAAAAATGAAACTGATACAGCTTAAAGTAATTAACAATAGTGCATTTTATTTTGTTGATAGATAGAAATTAAGTAGTTACATATGGTGTACGGTCATAAAAATTCATCAATTTAACCATAAACCACAAAAAAATGCTGCAACAAGGTTACAGCATTTTATTATTATTTAACAAAGAGTGTACTTACACATTAAATCTAAAGTGCATTACATCTCCATCTTTTACAATATACTCTTTACCTTCTACTCGCATTTTACCTGCTTCTTTCACTTTTGTCTCACTACCAAAAGTAACATAATCATTATAAGCAATAACCTCTGCACGGATAAATCCTTTTTCAAAATCTGTATGTATAACACCTGCAGCTTGTGGTGCAGTTGCCCCTACTGGTATTGTCCAAGCTCTAACTTCTTTAACACCAGCCGTAAAATATGTTTCTAAGTC
>NZ_JBDVAA010000094.1:0-7219 GCF_039943695.1 Cellulophaga sp.
TAATTTCATTTAAATTTGCAGAAGTTATTTTTAATGTAACCTGCGCTACATCATTCTCTATTTCTGTAATAAAAGCCCCGTATAACTTAGCATTATTACTTTCTACAATTTGTGCTATTTCACTAAAAGAATAATCAGATATTCCTTTTGCAACAACTAAAATACCTCCTGGCTCTGTAAAAAACGGTGTACCTATAAATAAAGCCACAATATCTGTTAAGTCATAATAACCAACAAAAGCTTCATCTTTATCTAACACAGGTAAAATATTAGCGTCATTTTTAGAAAAGACCTCCAATACATCCAACCATGAGGTATCAGAGTCAACACAAAAAGTTTCTAGATTGTATTTATAATCTTCAATTTTTTTCCCTTTTTCAAAAGTTTTAAAATCGTTTTCAGCAATCATCCCTACTAACTTGCTTTTATCTACAACAGCAACATGTGAAAAAGTAGTTGTTTTAAAAAAACGAATTACCTCTTCCATACTGTCGTTTATAGAAAACGTAGGAATTGTTGATAATATATTAGACTGTATCTGCATAGCTTAAATATTACTGCAAATTAATAATAATTTTTTCGACCAAGGTCATAAACACCAAGGCTTTTAATAAAAATAAAAAACCTTTACTAACTAACAACAAAAGCTATGCCTTATTTGTATTTTTGCAATAGCAAAAGAAAATTAAAATGACAAAATTAAGTGTTAACGTTAATAAAATTGCCACACTAAGAAACTCTAGAGGCGGCGATGTACCTAATTTATGTAAAGTTGCAACAGATATAGAGTCTTTTGGCGCAGAAGGTATAACTATTCACCCAAGGCCAGATGAACGACATATTAGATACCAAGATGCGCGAGATTTAAAAAAAATTGTAACTACAGAATACAATATAGAAGGTAACCCTATTAAAAAATTTATAGACTTAGTTTTAGAAACACAACCTACACAGGTTACCTTAGTACCAGATGCTATAGATGCCATTACATCTAATGCTGGCTGGGACACCATAAAAAACAAAGATTTTTTAAAAGAGGTTATTACCACATTTAAAGCTAACAGCATTAGAACTTCTATTTTTGTTAATGCCGATTTAAAAATGATTGAAGGAGCTGCAGAAACAGGAACAGACCGTATAGAGTTATACACAGAAAGTTTTGCTGATGCATACGCAAAAGGAGACAAAAATGGCGTACAGCCTTTTACTGATGCTGCAATTTTGGCACACAAATTAGACTTAGGCATAAATGCAGGCCACGACCTTAGCTTAGATAACGTTGCTTATTTTAAAGAGAAAGTTCCTAACCTATTAGAAGTATCTATTGGACATGCTTTAATTAGTGAATCTCTTTATTTAGGATTAGAAAATGTTGTAAATATGTACTTAAACAAATTAAAATAATGCCACAGTTACATTCTAAAATACTTGGAGAAGGACAACCTTTGTTAATCTTACACGGATTTTTAGGAATGTCTGACAATTGGAAAACCCTAGGCAATAAATACGCAGAAGAAGGCCTACAAGTACACTTAATAGATCAGCGCAATCACGGCAAAAGTTTTCATTCTACCGAGTTTAATTATGACATTCTTGCCAATGACATTAAAGAATATATTAATGAGCACAATTTAAAAGACTGTATAGTTTTAGGACACTCTATGGGGGGTAAAACCGCAATGCAATTAGCTTGCAGTTACCCAGACTTGGTTAGTAAACTATTAATTGCAGACATTGCTCCTAAATTTTACCCACCACACCACCATGAAATAATTAATGGTTTAAAAGCATTAGACCTTAACATAATTAACTCCAGAACACAAGCTAGCGAAGAGTTAGCCAAACACATTTCTAACGCAGGTGTGCGTCAGTTTTTACTAAAAAACCTGTACTGGGTAGAAAAAGGGAAACTTGGATTTAGATTTAATTTAGACGTTTTAGCAGAACGTATGGAGCAAATTGGAGAAAACATAGATGCATCTGCTACATATAACAGACCAACCTTATTTTTAAGAGGAGACAAGTCTGAATATATTTCACCTATGGATACAGATATTATAAAAACTCATTTTCCTAACGCTGACATACAAACCATAACAAACGCAGGTCACTGGTTACACGCAGAAAACCCTAAGGAATTCTTAGAAAAATCGCTTATCTTTATAAAAAGTTAACCCATTAAATACACAAGCTATGAAAACCATTCTACGTATATTATTAAGTGCCATTGCCGTTGTTGTATTATCTAAAGTTTTGCCAGGTATTGGCGTAGACAGCTATACTACCGCAATTATTGTTGCAGTTGTATTAAGTTTATTAAACTTTTTTATTAAGCCATTACTTGTGATACTTACATTACCAGTAACCATTGTAACTCTAGGGCTATTTTTACTTGTAATAAACGCATGCATTATAAAATTAGCAGGCTATTTTGTTTCAGGATTTACTGTAGATAGTTGGCTGTGGGCCATAGTATTTAGCTTATTATTATCGCTATTACAATCTATATTATTTTCTATCTTAAAAACCGATAAGGAAAAATAACATACCCTTTTGTATTACAACAATTTAAAAACTTGTAGACCTAATTAAAATGTACTATTTTTGCAGCCCATTTTATTTAAGTAAAATCAGATTCAAAAATGAATATTACAAAAGAGCAGATTGATGCATTGAATGCAGTTGTAAAAGTTGCTATCACTAAAGAGGATTACCAAGATAAGGTAAAAGCAATTCTTGATGATTATAGAAAGCAAGCAAACATACCAGGTTTTAGAAAAGGACATGTGCCAATGGGCCTTATTAAAAAACAATATGGTAAGGCTGTTTTAGTAGACGAAGTAAATAAACTTATACAAGACAACCTAAATAAATACTTAACTGAAGAAAAGTTAGATGTTCTTGGTAACCCTTTACCAAAACAACAAGACGACTTTAACTGGGATGCAGAAAATCTAGATTTTGAATTTGAATTAGGTTTAGCTCCAGAATTTGAAGCTCCAATTAAGACTAAAAAAGCAATTACACAGTACAAAATAGTTGCAGATAAAAAAATGATAGATGAGCAAGTAGAGCGTATTGGCAAACAATACGGTAAACTTATCTCTAAAACTGAAGTATCTAAAAAAGACGAGGTAACTGGTACTTTTACTAACGAAGAAGAAGAAATAAGCAACAAAACTACTATAGAACTAAGCACTATAAAAGCTAAAAAAGCTACTGATGCTTTAGTTGGAAAAAAAGTTGGTGATGTTGTTACGTTAAAAACAAAAGGTCTTTTTAAAGAAGATTACCAATTATCTAGCGCATTAGGTTTAGCAGCAGACAAATCTGCAGATTTAAACACAGAAGTTACTTTTACTATTGAAGAAATTAACGAGCGTGAGCCTGCTGAAATGAACCAAGAGTTGTTTGACAAGTTATTTGGCGAAGAAAAAATTTCTTCTGAAAAAGAACTTAGAGACAAAATTAAAGAAGATACAGAAAAGCAATTTGAGCAGCAAGCTGATCAAAAATTGTTAAATGACATTACTGAGAACTTTATTGAAAATGTAAAGTTTGATTTACCTACTGAATTCTTAAAAAAATGGATTCAAATGACAGGTGAAAAGCCATTAACAGAAGAAGAGGCAGCAGCTGAATTTGAAAAATCTGAAAAAGGTTTACGTTACCAGTTAATTGAAGGTAAAATTATTCAAGAAAACAAGCTACAAGTAGAGTTTGACGAATTAAAGGAATTTGCCAAAGGTTTCATTAAATCTCAAATGGCACAGTACGGACAATTAAATCCTGCTGAAGAGGAATTAGACAATATCGCTGGTAGAATTATGTCTAACCAAGATGAAGTAAAAAGATTGTCTGAGCAGTTAATGAGTCAAAAACTATTAACACTTTACAAAGAAAAAGCTAACCTTAAAACTAAGGAGCTTTCTTATGATGATTTTATTAAAGAAGTTTACGGAAAAGAGTAAATTTTATCATATGCACTGTTAAAAAAAAGCTAGTGCATATATGTTAAAACAAAAAATTCCGTTAAATTTAGTATCAAACTATAGTGCAAAGCTTCAAAAGCAAATTAGACTATAGGTCGTCACTAAAAAAAATAAGTATATTTACGGTGCCGAAAGTATAAATTTTCGGCACCTTTTTTTATTTAAAATACCAAATACTACATATGGACTACGGAAAAGAATTTAAGAACTACGCCATAAAGGACCAAGGGATAAACAGCATGTACTATGATAAAATCTTAAGTACAATGTACCCAAGCAATATGACGCCTAACATTATTGAAGAAAGACAACTAAATGCTATTGCAATGGATGTTTTCTCTAGATTAATGATGGACAGAATTATATTTTTAGGAACAGGTATTAATGACCAAGTTGCTAATATAGTACAAGCACAATTATTGTTTTTAGAAAGTGCAGATGCATCTAAAGACATTCAAATATATATTAACTCTCCAGGAGGTAGTGTTTATGCTGGTTTAGGCATCTATGACACTATGCAGTTTATTAAACCAGACGTTGCTACAATATGTACTGGTATGGCAGCATCTATGGGTGCAGTTTTACTTTGCGCAGGTGAAAAAGGAAAACGTAGTGGTTTAACACACTCTCGTGTTATGATTCACCAACCATTAGGTGGCGCACAAGGGCAAGCTAGTGACATAGAAATTACAGCAAGAGAGATATTAAAACTTAAAGATGAGTTGTATAACATTATTGCAACACACTCTGGCCAACCTTTTGACAAAGTTAGCGATGACAGTGACAGAGATTACTGGATGAAAGCTGCCGAAGCAAAAGCCTATGGTATGATAGACGAAATATTAGTAAGGGACAAGAAATAAAACCGACTAATAAATACCTTACTCCCAAAGAGAAGAAGTAGACTTATGGCAAAGGAAAATTTAGAATGTTCTTTTTGTAAAAGAACCAAAGCAGAAACCAATATATTAATTGCCGGCGAAGGCGCACATATTTGTGACCGTTGTATAGAGCAAGCATATGGTATTGTTATAGAAGACACTAAACAGTCTAAAACAGACAGTTTATCTGCAGAACTGGTTCTAAAAAAACCTATGGATATAAAAGAGTTTTTAGACACTTTTATTATAGGACAAGAACGCACCAAAAAAGTAATGTCTGTTGCAGTATACAACCACTACAAAAGACTATTACAGCCCTCTAGTGCAGATGACGATGTAGAAATACAAAAAAGTAACATTGTAATGGCTGGGCAAACTGGTACCGGAAAAACATTAATGGCTAAAACAATTGCCAAAATGTTAAACGTACCTTTAGCAATTGTAGACGCTACTGTATTAACAGAAGCAGGCTATGTTGGTGAAGATGTAGAGAGTTTACTAACACGTCTTTTACAAGCTGCTGACTATAATTTAGAAAAGGCAGAACGCGGTATTGTTTTTATAGATGAGATTGATAAAATTGCTCGCAAGAGTGATAACCCTTCTATTACAAGAGACGTTTCTGGAGAAGGTGTACAACAAGGTCTATTAAAACTATTAGAAGGTACGGTTGTTAACGTTCCGCCAAAAGGAGGACGTAAGCACCCAGATCAGAAATTTATTGAAGTAAACACAGAGAATATCTTATTTATTGCTGGTGGTGCTTTTGATGGTATTGAGCGTATTATAACTAAGCGTTTAAATATGCAAGCAGTTGGTTACAGTGCATCTAAACTAGATGAAAACGTAGACAACTCTAACATACTACAATACATTATTCCAAAAGATTTAAAAGAGTTTGGTTTAATACCAGAAATTATTGGTCGTTTACCCGTACTAACACATATGAATCCGTTAGACAAGAAAACACTACGAGCAATACTTACTGAACCTAAAAATGCTATCATAAAGCAATATGAGAAGCTTTTTGCTATGGATAACATTAAGTTTTCTATAACAGATGAAGCTTTAGATTATATTGTATCTAAAGCAATAGAGTACAAATTAGGAGCAAGAGGTTTACGTTCTTTATGTGAAGCTATTTTTACAGATGCTATGTTTGAGTTACCTAGTAGCGAAGACAAAGAATTTAAAGTAACACAAGAGTATGCAGAGAACAAACTATCTTACGAGACAGTTAAAAAATTAAAAGCCGTTTCATAACAAAACGGCTTTTACAATCTATATTAAAAATATCCTAAAGTTTTCTTTAGGATATTTTTTTTGCTAAAACTTTAATTTTAGCTGTTTTCTTTTCTTGTTCTGGCTTAACCATTACTTTTTTTAAAAGGTCTAGACAAACTTTTTGTATCACCTGAGAGTCAGAATACATTTCATGACCAAAGTTTTCTACAACCTCTAATTCCACACCAATAGTCTCAGACCATTTTGTAGAAGGTCTATACAAGTCTTTACTACCAAAAAGCATCTTTACATCTCCATCTACACGCTCTACCTCTTTACGCACTCTAGTTGCAGACACCGCATATAAAGATTTCATAGGCAAACCTTTTAAGTTTGCTTTCCAAGCAATAGACCCACCCATACTAAAAGCTAAGTAATGAGCTGGTTTTGTTTCTTTTTTTAATAAATGAGATACCGCTGTATCTACACCACCTTCTACAAAGGCAGTATGAATATTTTTTTCGGTTTGCTTTAGCAAATCTACATTTGCCAATTGCTGAATATCATAATACTCAATCTCATAATACTGCTGTAGGTATGCCAAGTATGAGGTAATCCACATTCCCTTTTTAGGACCCCACATATCTGACAAAACAACTAGTCTTTCTGAATTCATATTTTATAGTTTTATATACTGGTTAGGTTTATATATGCAATATGAAGCATAACTAGTAAATAAACCAATTTATTTGTTCATTAGAAGCAATTCATCGATATAGTCCCTTTTATTAGACAATCTTGGTATCTTATGTTGCCCTCCCAATTTACTTCTATCTTTTAACCAATCATAAAAAAGATTCTCCCTGGAAATGTGCACTTTAGGCATATTTAAGGTTATATTATTATAACGTTTAGCTTCATAATCTGAGTTTAAAGATTTTAAAGCATTATCTAACAACTCCGTAAAATGATTAATATCCGCAGGTTCTTTTCTAAACTCTATAATCCACTCGTGTGCTCCTTTTTCCCTACCTACCATAAAAACAGGTGCAACAGTATAATCTTTTATTTGTGCAGCAGTTTTTTTGCATACTTTTTTTAATGCCTCTTCTGCATTTTCAA
>NZ_JBDVAA010000095.1:0-5838 GCF_039943695.1 Cellulophaga sp.
ACAAATAAGTAAAAACCAAACACACATAACTACCTAAAAATTAACAAACTAAAAAATAAACTGGTTTTTTTTTCGTGTATAGACTATAAAACATATGTATATTGATAAAAAGCCTATATTTAGCAAAATAATTTTGACAGTATATAACGCATATTTTTAAAAATAATATAGCTTTAAATTAGCATCAGTTTTTATGAAAATGAATATCAAATTTGATTATAACTTTATCTGTAAAGCCGTTTTACAGGAGCAGTTACACGCATTAAATTTGGAATACAAATTACACAGTTTAAGTGAGGTTGAGTTTAAGAAAAAACCAACAGATGCAGAGTTAAAGAAAATAACAGAAGTATTAAACAAATACGGCATAGAGGTTATTGCTAACCCGCAAGACGCACTAGTACAACGCATTAAAGAACTTATTACTACGCTAATAAATGATCCGGAAAAATCTAATAAGTACAATGTATCAGACTATTTAGCAGAAGAGTTAAACTATTCATATGCGCATTTGTCTTCTGTTTTTTCAGAAACAACATACTCATCTATAGAAAATTTTATAATTCTAAAAAAGATAGATTTAGCTAAAGAGTTAATTATACATAGAGATTATACTTTAACAGAAATTGCGCATCAATTAAATTATAGTAGTGTAGCACATTTATCTTCACAGTTTAAAAAAACAACTGGTTTAACACCTTCTGCTTTTCAGCGGATAATTAAGAAACGAAAAAAAAATGAATCATAAAACCTTAAACATATGGCTATAGATATTATGAATATAGTTTTAGCCGACGATGACTCTGACGATCGATTATTGTTTGAGGAAGCTATTACGGAGATTGATGTAAAAACAAAATTATCGTTATTTAATGATGGCAAAGAACTTATGGACTACATAACTTTACCTGACGTTGTTTTGCCAGAAATTGTATTTTTAGATTTAAATATGCCCATAAAAAACGGCATGCAATGTTTAAAAGAAATACGAGACAATGCTACGCTTAAAGATTTATGTGTTGCAATTTACTCTACATCTTCATCTGAGCAAGATATAGAGGAAACGTTTGTTAACGGAGCCAACATATATATTAATAAGCCAAACAGTTTTTCTGCGTTAAAAAAAATTATAGAAAAAATAGTGAAAATTAATTGGCAATACCATACCTCTGCTTTAAACAGAGATAACTTTTTACTTCGTTTATAACTACAATAAAATAGAGCATAAAAAAATTTATTCCTTTTTGTGCTCTATCCATTTTATTTTTACCTCAATCCATTACATCACACCAAAAGGACTTTTTATAAAAAATTGTTTTGGTACATTAGCGAGTCTGTTATTTTAATTAAAACATAGAACGTGGTTAAGTCTTACAAAATATTTATAATTCTACTAATTATTGCTATTGCCTTACTTGCTTTTTTGGGCAGTAATAGTTACAAACAAATAAGAGAACAAGAGAAAACAGCAGAATTAGTTGTGTATACTTTACGTGTAGAGAGTGAAATTAACACCTTGTTTTCTGAGTATGCTTTAATGCAATCTCAAGTACTTAAAAACAAGCTTTTTAATAAAGTAAACCATACTATTTTATTAAAAAAGTACAAAGACAGTGCTAGAGAAACCTTTAGTAAACTTAGTTTTTTAATTAAAGATAAACCAGAACAGCAAAAAAGGTTAAATGAACTTGCTACCATACAATTTAAGTTTTATGAAGCTATAGACGAGTTTAATGCTTACAAAACAGATACAAAAAAAGAAAAAGTAAACGATAGTGCTTTGTTACAAAACGTATCTGTACTTATGGCTAAAATTGAAGGCATAAAAAAGAATATGCTTAGTCATGAAGAACTGTATTTGCAAGAACAACGAGACCAACTAACAACCTCCAGACGTTTAAATCCTATTACTACTCTTTTTTTAGGAATGTCTGCTATACTTATTTTTATAATATCTTTTTGGCAAATAAATAAGCAGCGCAAAAAAAATGATACAACAACTGCTTTTTTAAAAAGTGTTTTAAAAAACACAGAAAACATAGTTAGTTTTTACACTCCTGTAAAAAACTCATCAGAAAAGATAATAGATTTTAAAATTGTTTACATTAATCATAACATAGAAAATATATTAGGTACTAAGGTAAAGGAAATGAAAGGCAAATTACTGTCTAACATATTACCTATGCAATTTAAAAATGGCGTTTTTGAACATTTGGTTACATGTTACGAAACCGGGAAAATGCAAAAGTTTAAAAGAAACTATGAGTTTAATAAAACTGACTACAGGTTTAAAAGTAGTGTTGTAAAATTAAATGATGGTGTTTTAGTTACTGCTGCAGATATTACAGATGAACATATTATAAAGAAAAACTTAACTGCTGCTAAAGATAAACTAGAATCTCAGAATTTATTATTACTAGATAATCGTGCATTTTTAAGTAATGTTTTTAAAAGTACGTCTAATATTGTAACCCACTTTAAATCTATTAGAGACGCTTCAAACAAAATAATAGATTTTGAAATTTTGTTTATTAATGACTCTCAAAACGAGAGTATTAAAAATAATATTCCATCAGAATTAAAATATAAGAAAGCTTCTGAAATTTATCCAGATATTTTTAAAAATGGTGTTTTTGAAAAAATGGTTAATTGCATAGAGAAAGAACAGCAAATAGAGTATGAAACTCATATAGAAAAAAATGGTAAAACTATTTGGTTAAATGCAACAGCCATTAAACTTAATGACGGTGTTACTGTTACGTCTAGAGATATTACGTTAGAAAAAATTAGGGCAGAAAAACTAAATATACTTAATGCCGAGTTAGAAATACAAAATTCTATTTTTAAAGATGCAGAAGAGGTTGCAGATATTGGCAGTTACGTTTGGTATTTAGACTCTGGTACTGCTGTAATATCAGACAATTTTTATCGTATTTTAGGATATGAGCCTAAAGAATTTGAAGTTACTTTTGATAGTTACCGTAGTTTTATACACCCAGATGACTTAAAACTATACGACCAATTAGGCAAAGAAACAGTAGAAAATGGTACATCTACCATACATACCTACCGTGTTATAACAAAATCTGGTGCTTTTAAGCATATTTACATCAACGGACAAAAAGTTGTTAAAGATGGTAGAGATGCATCTGTTGGTGTGGTACAAGATATTACAGATAGTGTTAAAACTGAAGAAAAATTAAAAGCAAAAAATGAAGAACTAAAACGTTCTAACGCAGAATTAGAATCTTTTAACCGCGTGGCTAGTCATGACTTACAAGAGCCTATGCGTAAAATACAAATGTTTATCTCTAGACTCTCTGAGGGTGAAATAGAAAAACTATCAGATAGGGGAAAAATGTATTTTAATAAGATTGATAGCTCTGCTAACAGAATGCAAACTTTAATTAAATACCTACTTGCCTACTCTAGAATAAACAGAACAAAAAAAGATTTTGTAAAAATTTCTTTAAATGATACTATTGAAAAAGTTTTAGGTGATTTAGAAGAGTTAATTGAAGAATCTGGTGTAGATATTACAATTGATAATTTACCTACCATAAAGGCCATACCTTTTCAAATGGAGCAACTATTTAATAATTTGGTTAATAATGCTATTAAATATAGATCTACAACAGAAACTCCTAAAATTACTATTGAATGCAAAAAACTTACACGAACAGAAATTACCGATACCTTTAATAAAAGAAGAAAAAACTACTACCGCTTAACTATAAAAGATAACGGTATTGGTTTTGACCAAGAAAACGCAAAAAAAATATTTGGTCTTTTTGAGCGCTTACACCAAAAAGAACAATACTCTGGTACTGGTATAGGATTGGCTATTTGTAAAAAAATAATAGTAAACCACAGAGGACATATTATTGCTAAAAGTAAGCCTGGTGAGGGCTCTACATTTAGCGTGTACTTACCGGCTTAATTTATTTTTTTGATGATTTTTTCTTGAGTTTCATATTTAAAAATTCTACTAATAAAGAAAATGCTATAGCAAAATACAGATAGCCTTTTGGTATAGCACCAATAGTTTGTCCAAAAAATACTGTGCCAGATAAGTGAGCTGCCTCTGTTATAAGCATAAACCCAATTAATATTAAAAATGATAAAGCAAGTAACTGCATAGATGGGTGCTTACTTATAAATTCTCTTATTGTATTAGCAAAAGCCATCATTATAGTTATAGATATTACAACGGCTATAATCATTAGTATTAAAGAGTGGTTTGCATGTGTACCAATACCATTTGTCATTCCTACAGCTGTTAATATAGAGTCTATAGAAAAAATAAAATCTATAATTACAATTTGTACAATTGCTTTGGGCAATGTGGTTATTTTTTTTGCTTTTAATTCTTCTTCCTCTTCTCCTGGTTCATCTAGTTTTTCATGAATTTCTGATGTACTTTTATATAGAAGAAAAAGTCCGCCAAAAAATAAAATAAGTGCCTGCCAACTTATGCCTACTTCTAACCAAGAAGTTGTAATAGTATAAAACGGCTTTTTTAAGCCTACTAAAAAAGATACTCCTAATAATAAAAGGATACGTTGTACCATAGCCAGTAACAAACCTAAGTTAGTTGCTTTTTTTTGCTGCTCTTTTGGCAACTTACCGGCAGCTATAGAAATAAACACAATATTATCTATACCTAATATTATTTCTAAAAAGGTTAGGGTTATTAATGCTATCCAAGCATCTGCACTAGAAAAAATCTCTAACATAGTTAATGGCTTTTATGTAAATAAGTTGTTTTAGGAATGTTTTATAAAATTAAAAAAAATACCAACAAAACATTCAAAACAGCTTAAAAGGATTAAAATTTAATGCTATAAGGGCCAAAAACAGGGCTTTTCTAATAATTATATAACATAAAGCTAAAATTGTATAACAAAAAAAGACGGTCTCTTCACCAACTTTGTACCAAACAAAACAACAACGCTATGATACATATAAAACAAGCATGCATTACAAATTCTAGAGTTGGACGTAGCTGGGTTAAAGAATCTCTACGAACTAATAAAGAAAAGCAAATATCTAATGATACAGATACAACTACAGATGGTCTAGAAAGCTTAAATAAAGAATAAGGGAATTTCCTTATTAGTATTTAATAAAACAATGATCAAAAAAAATAATATGAAAAAGCTATTAATTCCGTTGGCAGTAATTTTAATAATAATTTGGGCTTTAGCCTTTTTTATCTACGCGTTAGGTTACATAGCACATATTTTTTTAGTAGTAGCAACTATCCTTTTTATTATAAAGGTTTTGCAAGAAAAATAATTAAGAATCCCTAAACAAGAAGCATTATGAAAGTTATAAATCTTAGAACAAACAATATAGAACAAGACTTTAATCAATTTAAAGAAGATCTAGGCGGCCGTTTAGAGTATACTCACAAAGAGTATTCTTTAGAATTAGATAATGATTTTGGGAAGGGAGAAATTAAAGGAGTATCTGTAAACAAAAATATATCTTTTATAGAGTATAATTTAATGTTTGCACAAGACACTGTTATTATTAGAAACACTCCTATTACTAACCCTATTTACTTTTTATACTGTGCAGAGGGGCAAATGAGTCACAGTTTTGGACAAGACGGTAAGCAAAGGTCATTAAACCAATTTCAAACAGGAATTTTTGCAAGTGACCCTAGTAAAGACGCTTGTTTTTTCTTTAGAAAAGGACAATCTGTAACATTTTCTAATATTAGTATTAACACATACTCAGAAAATAAAGATGATGAAGCAGATGACTTATTGCAAACTCAACTTTTAAAAACATTTATGCCATCTAAGGAAAAAGAGATTTTTGCTTATGTTG
>NZ_JBDVAA010000096.1:0-6541 GCF_039943695.1 Cellulophaga sp.
AAAAAACCAACTGGTATATCTTTTTAAAACTTAAAGCTAAGACCACTATACACACCCATAGAAAAAGGCTGAAAATCTCCAGAAGTATTAGAAAATGTATTTAACTGATACTTAAACATTGGCTCTACACTTAGCTGCACATTAGGCGTAAACTTATAGTTTAATCCAAACCCAATATTGGTACTAAAATTAAGACTGTTTATATTATTAGACTCTCCTATTTTAGTTACTAAATTTTCCGATTCTAATGAGATAGAATCATCTACCAAAAACAAAGAACTTACACCACCAATTAGATGCACACCAAAATTACCATCTATTAGCGCATAATTAAGCTCTAAAGGAACTTCTAAATACCCAAATTGCTGTACCATTTTACCTTCTCTACTTGTGCTTTTAGCGGCATAACTAACCTCTTCTACCTTAGAATTACTAGGTTCTGAAAGTACATCTCTATTAGTTTGTATAACAATACTCTCTGCACTTGCATTATAATCTATAGTATTAACCATACTATTACTTGCCGGATCAAATGCGGACTTAAAAAACACATTATTGGTATTATAACCATAATCTACTTTATGCACACCAGAGCGGATACTCAATTTTTTATTTACCTCATAAGCCACAGTTACACCATAACTCATATTTACATTACCAGATTTTGAGTTAGATACAAAACTAGGATCTACTGGAGAACCATCTTTTAAAGAATTAAAATACACGGGTGCAACATTAGCTCCTACAGACCATTTGTCCGTTTTGGCAGACGCAACAGTTTCTTCCTTGTTCTCTTTTATAGCATCGTAAATAGATTTTTTACCAATAGTATCTCTACCTGCAACTGCTTCTTCTGTTTTTTTTGCAAAAAGTTGTTCTTTTCCTTCTTTTAAGGTTGATAAAGATTTTGTTTTAACCTCTTCTAAAGGATCAGTTTCCGCATCTTGCTTCACAACATTTTTATTTTTTATTGAAACGTCTGCAATACCATTAGTATATCCGTTTTGAGCATCTGAAGAACTATTAACCTCACTTTTTATATCATTGCCATTCTTCTGTGAAGCTCCAAAAGCATTAAAACGGTCATTTCTCTTCTTATTTTTATTAGTTACAGCCGTGTTTTTAATAGCTAAAGTCTCCTGGCTCTTTTTAGTATTATTTGTAATCACAACTACTTCTTCTTCAATATTTAAATCTGAGTTAGTTTTGCTAGAGTATTCTCCTTCAATTCTTCTAGAATCTTTATTTACAACCTCAACATCAGTTTTAGGTAACACCTGCTCTGTATCTGTAATAGTTGGTAGTGTTGCATCATCAGCCTTAAAAAAAGGTTTTATTGCAAAAAACAATAGCGCTAAAGCAGCAGCTATTCCACCAAGCTTCCACCAAATAGGAATTACAAGTCTATCTTTTTTCTTTTGGTCTAAAGACATATTAAGCTTCTGCCACACTTTTTCGTCTGGCACATCTCCAAAGTCCTTAAACTTATCTTGAAAAAGCTTGTCTAAATTTTCTTTACTCATTTTATATAATATAAACTACATACAATTACCATTGCAGAAGACAAAACAGCACTATTGCTACTACTATTTTTAATTTTGTTTTTTCTATTTTACCCTTTAAAATTTGTCGTGCTCTAGCCAAATTAGACTTAGATGTCCCTGCTGTTGTACCTAGCAAATCTCCTATTTCCTTGTGCGTATAGCCGTCTAATACATATAAATTAAATGTTGTTCTGTATTTGTACGGCAACTCTTGTATATAACCTAGTAAAACAGACAATGAAGGTGAATTTTCGCCCACCTCTATTTCTACAGGCTCTTCTATCTCCTCTTCTTGTTTAATTGCTACATAGCTCTCTTTTCTATACTTCTGTAAAACAGTATTTACAGTAATACGCTTTATCCAACCGTCAAAAGAACCATTAAATTTAAACTGACCAATTTTATCAAAAATGGTCATAAAACTATCGTGTAAATTATCTTCTGCCTCAACTTTGTTTTTAGAATATTTTAAACAAACACCATAAAGCATAGGTGCGTAATGGCGATAAAGTTGCTCTTGCGCAGCTCTATTACCCTTTACACAATTATGTATAGTTTCGTTTAAGTCCAATAAAGATATACTAGTTGGTTATAAATATTTTATTCGTTTACTGGTACCGCAATCTCTATGTACTGGTCTTCACCATCTGAGTTTTGTCCTGTCCAGAATTTAAATAAATAATCTTCTTTATAAATTACTTCAAAATCAAAAGAGACCTCTACCTCTTCTGTACTTTCTTGGCAATCATTACTACCAGTTAACTCTGTGCCAATTGGGTACACTTCACGCTCTGTTAATTGGTGTTTATGAATATCAAAACCCTCAAAATAAGTACAAGTATTTGGACTCGCATAAGTAACAAAAATGGTATACTTTTCTCCAAACTCAAAAGCTTCAGGAACCTCTGCACTTATTACCTCTAAATTTACATATTTAAAATTAGTATTATCATCATCTAAAGAACAAGCCGTAAAGGAAAAACTCGCTATCACAAGCATTAAAATACTTAAACTTTTTTTCATCTGTAATAAAATTAATAGTTACCCCTTAGATGGTTTATAAACAGTAAGGTTGCGTTAAAAACAATAAAATCCCGAAAAAATCGGGATTTTGTAAAATTTTCCTTCTAAAAGCAAAAGGAATTGTAATTTTTGTATAAAATTATTCAGCAAGAGCCTTAATAGCATCTTTAATTTTAACCTCTAACTCTTCAAGCAATTCTGGGTTATCTGCTAATATATTTTTAACAGCATCCCTACCTTGACCAAGTTTAGTATCGCCATAACTAAACCAAGATCCACTTTTCTTAATTATTTCGTACTGCACACCTAAATCTAAAATTTCTCCTACTTTAGAAATACCTGCTCCATACATAATATCAAACTCAGTAGTTCTAAATGGTGGTGCAACTTTGTTTTTTACAACCTTAACACGTGTTTTGTTACCTAAAACATCACCATCTGTACTTTTAATTTGTGTAGACCTTCTAATATCTAAACGTACAGAAGCGTAAAATTTTAATGCATTACCACCAGTAGTAGTTTCTGGGTTACCAAACATAACTCCAATTTTTTCTCTTAACTGGTTAATAAATATAACAGTACAATTAGTTTTACTAATAGAACTAGTTAACTTACGTAATGCTTGTGACATAAGTCTTGCGTGTAATCCCATTTTAGAATCACCCATTTCACCTTCAATTTCACTCTTAGGCGTTAAAGCAGCAACAGAATCCACAATAACTATATCAATAGCACCAGATCTAATTAAATTATCTGCAATTTCTAAAGCCTGCTCACCATGGTCTGGCTGAGAAATAATTAAATTATCTATATCTACTCCTAATTTTTCTGCATAAAAACGATCAAAAGCGTGCTCTGCATCAATAAATGCTGCAATACCACCTGCTTTTTGCGTCTCTGCTATAGCGTGCAACGTTAATGTAGTTTTACCAGAAGATTCTGGACCGTATATTTCTACCACTCTACCACGTGGATAACCGTTTACACCTAAGGCAATATCTAAACCTAAAGATCCGGAAGAGATAACAGCTACATCCTCTACAACTTTATCACCCATTTTCATTACAGCACCTTTACCGTAAGTCTTATCTAGCTTGTCTAAAGTTAATTTTAACGCTTTTAATTTTGCTTCTTTTTCGTTGCTCATTTCTAATAGTGTTTGTACCGCTAAATTACCACTTCTTTTGTCATAATACAATGCCAACGCAACCTTTTTACCAAAGCCGCATCTACAAGGTGTGTTCACCTTCAATCCTAAAACGAAGGCGCCCTAGGATTCCGTTATTCTAAGGCAAAATTATTTTTTCTGCTTTGTTGGTTAAGTAGAAAAAAGCATCTAAAAAGGACCTAACTATGTGTTAAGGTCCTTTTTTGTTGCCTAAAAGTGTAATAGTTTTTACCTTTGCCGCTATTCTTTAACTTAATAAAATTAGTATAGCATGCAACTGTACAATACATTAAGCGCCAAGGAAAGAGCAGCCCTTATTGAAGAGGCTGGTAAGGAACGCCTAACCATTTCTTTCTACAAATATGCGCACATAGGCAACACCTCTTTATTTAGAGATCACCTTTTTATTACCTGGGACCAGATGGATGTTCTTGGTCGTATTTACGTAGCCACAGAGGGTATAAATGCCCAATTATCTGTTCCTGCAGAAAATTTTAATGCCTTTAAAGAGCATTTAGATAGCATTACTTTTTTAGAAAATGTACGATTAAACATAGCTATTGAACAAGACAACATGTCCTTTTTAAAGCTAAAGGTAAAAGTGCGTAACAAAATTGTTGCAGATGGCTTAAATGATGACTCTTTTGATGTTACAAACAGAGGAGTACACGTTAATGCTGAAAAATTTAATGAGCTTATTGAAGATCCAAATACTGTTTTGGTAGATATGCGCAACCATTACGAGAGTGAAATTGGTCACTTTAAAAATGCTGTTACACCAGATGTGGACACTTTTAGAGATTCTTTAGATATTATAGAAAACGATTTAAAAGACCATAAAGAAGACAAAAAACTAGTAATGTATTGCACAGGGGGCATCCGCTGTGAAAAAGCCAGTGCATACTACAAACACAAAGGTTTTAAAAACGTATACCAACTAGATGGTGGTATTATAGAATACACCAGACAAGTAAACGATAAAAACTTAGAAAATAAGTTTATTGGCAAAAATTTTGTTTTTGACCACAGACGAGGAGAACGCATTACTGATGATGTAATTGCAAACTGTCACCAATGCGGGGAACCTTGTGACGAGCACGTAAATTGCGCCAATGAAGCTTGCCATTTATTATTTATACAATGTAAAAAATGTGCTGCAGAGATGAACAATTGTTGCTCTACAGAATGTAAAGACATACACGCATTACCTTTTGAAGAACAAAAAGAATTGAGACGCGGAAAAACCGTTAGCAATAAAATATTTAAAAAAGGAAGGTCTGAGGTTTTAAAATACAAAAAGTAAGACTTTTACAAACTTAAAAATACATTTTAAAGGCAGTTAAAATCAAGAGATTTTAACTGCTTATTTTAATTAAAACAGACTCATTCTTAAGACTGAATTTTCAATTTTACATAATTAACATTATGCAATAAAGTACCTACTTATTATTTTCAACTTAAAAATAGTATCTTTACGGTTAAGTAAATTAATATGAACCTTTTTTGACAAAAAGCAGCTTTGTTTTTTTGGTCAAATCAATATATATAATATGGGTTGTAGCAGTTGTTCAACTGGTAAAGACGGCCAACCAAAAGGATGTAAGAACAATGGTACTTGCGGAACAGATGGCTGTAATAAATTAACGGTTTTTGATTGGCTTTCTAATATGTCGTTGCCAAACGGCGCAGAGCCTTTTAATTGCGTAGAGGTACGCTTTAAAAACAGTAGAAAAGAATTTTTTAAAAATACAGATAAGTTATCTCTTGCAATAGGAGACTTAGTAGTAACCGAGGCCAAATCTGGTTATGATGTTGGCATGGTAACACTTACAGGCGAGCTTGTTAGAGTTCAAATGAAAAAGAAAAAAGTTGCTATAGATAGTGAAGATGTTTTAAAATTATACAGAAAAGCAAACCAGAAAGATGTAGATACATGGCAAAATTGCAGAGATCGTGAAGAAGCCATAAAAAAACGCGCTAGAGAAATTGCAATTGCATTAAAACTGCAAATGAAAATTTCTGATGTAGAGTTTCAAGGAGATGGCTCTAAGGCTACATTTTACTACACCGCAGAAGATAGAGTAGATTTTAGACAGCTGATAAAAGATATGGCAAAAGCATTTTCTATTCGTATAGAAATGCGTCAAATTGGATACAGACAAGAAGCACAACGCTTAGGAGGTATTGGCTCGTGTGGCAGGGAATTATGTTGCTCTACTTGGTTAACAGATTTTAGATCTGTTAGTACAGCTGCAGCTCGTTACCAACAGCTTTCTTTAAACCCACAAAAACTTGCTGGACAATGCGGCAAGCTTAAGTGCTGTTTAAATTATGAGTTAGATGTATACATAGATGCCTTAAAGGACTTTCCTGGTCAAGACACAAAAATATTTACAGAAAAAGGAGTTGCTTATTGTCAAAAAACCGATATTTTTAAGGAGATGCTATGGTTTTCATACAAGGATGATCCCGCTAACTGGCATATGCTTACCAAGCACCAAGTAAATGAACTTGTTGCCTTAAACAGACAAAAAGAGAGAATTACTAGTCTAGAAGATTATGCTGTAGAGGATGTAATTGAAGAAAAAGCAATGGTGTTTGAAAATGTTGTTGGCCAAGACAGCTTAACACGTTTTGATAAACCTAAAAAATCTAACAAAAAGAGGCGCAACAATAACAATAAAAAGCGCAACAACAACAACAACAACAACAACAACAACAACAACAACAACAACAACAACAACAACAACAACAACAACAACAACAACAACAACAACAACAACAACAACAACCCTAAAGGTAAAAG
>NZ_JBDVAA010000097.1:0-4656 GCF_039943695.1 Cellulophaga sp.
AGACGTTAAGCAATTACAACCATTAGTTGATAAAATTAAAGCATTTGAACAAAGTTTAGAGGCTATTAGCTTAGATGAGTTAAGAGCAAAAACAGTAGAGTTTAAAGAAAAGCTAAAGGCAGATACTAAAGACTTAAATGAACAAATAGAAGCTCTTAAACTAGAAGTAGAAGCGTCTACAGATATAGATAAGAACGAAGATCTTTATACAGAAATAGACCGCTTAAAAGAAGAAGTATATAAAACATTAGAAAACTCGCTTACAGACCTTTTACCTGAAGCTTTTGCTGTTGTAAAAGAAACTGCTAAACGTTTTACAAATAATACTACCCTTACTGTTACCGCTACTGAGTACGACAGACAATTATCTGGAATTAAAGACTATGTTAGCCTAGAAGGAGACAAAGCCGTATGGCAAAACTCTTGGGATGCTGCTGGTAAGCAAGTAACCTGGGATATGATACATTATGATGTACAGCTAATTGGTGGTATTGCTCTACACCAAGGTAAAATTGCAGAAATGCATACTGGTGAAGGTAAAACTTTAGTTGCAACATTACCTGTGTACTTAAATGCACTAACTGGTAATGGCGTACACCTTGTAACAGTTAACGATTACCTTGCAAAAAGGGATAGTGCTTGGATGGCACCTATATTTCAATTTCACGGGTTTACTATAGACTGTATAGATTATCACCAACCTAATTCTGATGCACGTAGAACTGCTTACAACGCAGATATTACTTATGGTACAAATAATGAATTTGGTTTTGATTATTTGCGTGATAATATGGCACACAAACCAACAGACCTAGTACAACGCCCTCACAACTTTGCTATTGTAGATGAAGTGGATTCTGTTTTAGTTGATGATGCACGTACACCATTAATTATCTCTGGTCCTGTACCAGAAGGAGACAGACATGAGTTTAACGAGTTAAAACCTAAAGTTGCAGATATTGTACAGTTACAAAAACAATATTTAACCGGTGTTTTAGCAGAAGCAAAAAAATTAATTGCTAGTGGCGACACTAAAGAAGGTGGTTTTCAATTATTACGTGTATTCCGTGGTTTACCTAAAAATAAAGCACTTATTAAATTTTTAAGTGAAGAAGGTATTAAACAGTTATTACAAAAAACTGAAAACTTTTATATGCAAGACAACAACCGTGAAATGCCTACGGTAGACGAAGAGTTGTTGTTTGTAATTGATGAAAAAAACAATCAGATAGAGCTAACAGACAAAGGAATTAAACACATCTCTGGAGATGTAGATAGTGATTTCTTTGTAATGCCAGATATTGGTTATGAGATTGCTCAAATAGAAAACCAAAATCTAAACATAGAAAAAGAAGCAGAACTTAAAGAAGAGTTATTTAAAGATTTCTCTATTAAAAGTGAGCGTATTCATACTATGAACCAATTACTAAAAGCTTACACTCTTTTTGAAAAAGATGTAGAGTATGTAGTAATGGATAATAAAGTAATGATTGTAGATGAGCAAACAGGTCGTATTATGGACGGTCGTCGTTACTCTGACGGTTTACACCAATCTATTGAAGCTAAAGAGAACGTAAAAATTGAAGCAATGACACAAACATTTGCTACAGTTACATTACAAAACTACTTTAGAATGTACAATAAGCTTGCAGGTATGACAGGTACTGCCATTACTGAAGCTGGTGAATTCTGGGAGATTTACAAGTTAGATGTTATGGAAATACCAACTAACAGACCAATTGCTCGTGATGATAGAAACGATTTAATTTACAAAACAAAAAGAGAAAAATACAATGCCATTATAGAGGAAGTTACACAACTATCTAACTCTGGCAGACCTGTACTTATTGGTACAACTTCTGTAGAAATATCAGAATTGTTATCTAGAATGTTAACTATACGTAAAGTACCGCACAATGTACTTAACGCCAAGTTACACAAGAAAGAAGCAGATGTAGTTGCGCAAGCTGGTAATGCAGGTATTGTAACCATTGCAACCAATATGGCAGGTCGTGGTACCGATATTAAATTATCTACAGATGTTAAAAATGCTGGTGGTTTAGCTATTATTGGTACAGAGCGTCACGATTCTAGACGTGTAGACAGACAGTTACGTGGTAGAGCTGGTCGTCAGGGAGATCCAGGAAGTTCTCAGTTTTATGTTTCTTTAGAAGATAACCTTATGCGGTTGTTTGGTTCTGATAGAGTTGCAAAAATGATGGATAAAATGGGCTTAGAAGATGGTGAAGTTATTCAACATTCTATGATGACAAAATCTATAGAACGCGCACAGAAAAAGGTTGAAGAAAATAACTTTGGAGTTCGTAAGCGTTTGTTAGAGTATGATGATGTTATGAATGCCCAAAGAGAGGTAATTTATAAAAGAAGACGACATGCATTACAAGGAGAGCGTTTAAAGTTAGATATTGCTAATATGATTTTTGATACCTGCGAATCTATCGCAGAAGGTAACAAAGGTGCTAGTGATTATAAAAACTTTGAGTTTGAATTAATTAAGTATTTCTCTGTAACATCTCCTATTACCGAAGATGACTTTGCAAAAATGACCAGTCAAGATATAGCAAGTAAAACCTACAAAGTTGTTTACGAGCACTATCTAAACAAAATGGAGCGTAATGCAGCTACTGCATTTCCGGTAATTAAAAATGTTTATGAAGACACGGCTAACAATTTTGAACGTATAGAGGTTCCTTTTACAGACGGTATTAAAGCTCTTAAAATAGTTACCAACCTTAAAGAAGCTTACGAGAGTAATGGTAAGCAATTGGTAAACGATTTTGAAAAGAATATTACACTTGCAATTGTAGATGACGCTTGGAAAACTCATTTACGTAAAATGGATGAGTTAAAACAATCTGTACAACTAGCTGTGCACGAACAAAAAGATCCGTTATTAATTTATAAGTTTGAAGCTTTTGAACTTTTTAAATCTATGGTAGATACTGTAAATAAAGATGTAGTATCATTCTTGTTTAAAGCTGAATTGCCTACTGGTGACACATCAGACATACAGGAAGCAAGAACCGTAAGAAAGCCACAAGCAAATTTACAAACTACAAAAGAGGAAATACCTAACAGTGATGAGTTAGCTGCACAGAACAGAGCTGCTAGCCAAACACAAGGTAATAGACCACAAGTAACAGAAACAATTACTAGAGAAAGACCAAAAATTGGTAGAAACGACAGAGTTACAATTAAAAATGTAATGAATGGCGAATCTAAAGTTGTTAAATTTAAACAAGCAGAACCTTTATTAACAAGAGGAGAATGGGTACTAGTTGAAGAATAAAACTAGTACTTAATAGTCATAAAAAAAGCAGCTCTTTTAGAGCTGCTTTTTATTTATATGCAGTGTTAAACTGCTGTCGTCGTTAGTTACTTTTTAATATGTTTATTACGAACAGGAACTTTAATAGCACGCACAGCTGGTTTATTTTTAGATAATAAGCCAATTGTTATAGCTGCTACGGTAATTAAAGTTATATATATCATAATTAAACTAATTTTGCTTTATTTGCTTTTGTTTCAAAAGATAACGCCTTTATAATTTTTGCATTTTTTATAATATACAAACGTGCTACGCTATTCTTTTTAATATTCTTATTAACTGTAGTCTCTTTTACTATTGAAGCTACCTTTACTATTTCAACTTTATTAAGAGGTGACTTTTTAGCTTTTTGTGCTTGTAAAGAAAAACCAACACAGAGTATAAAAGATAAGGTTACTAGAGTTTTCATAAATAGGTTTTATTTACTATAAAATTACAACCCAAGCTCACTCATCTATTTTCAAACTCGTTTAAAAACACTTTTTTATCGTTGATCTGCAACAACTTAGATGAACTACCTATTAAAAAATAGTAGTATTTATGTTAACTAACACTTTATCCAAAAAAACAAACACTACAACTGTTAACTAAAAAGTAATCATTAATTCACTAAATAGCAACTATCTAACTGATATTAAGCTATTTTACTTTTTGCTTTCTTAGTTGTAAAAGCTAATGCTTTTTTAATTTTAGAGTTTTTAAACTTATACAAACGTGCTACTTGATTTTTTTCTTTTAAAGTTTCCTTTTTAACTTCAGTAGCTTTTACTTCTTTACTATCCATTTTTAATACAGGAGCAACATTAGCATCTTGTGCTTGTGCTGTAATGCTTACTGTAATAACGAATAATAAAGTGATAATAGCTTTCATAGTAACTTTGTTTGTTGATGTAAAATTACTACCAACATAAAGCTATAGAAATCTAAATCGCTTAAACCCCCATATTTTTCGCTGTTTAACAAAAATTATGATAAAGTGTAAAAAATCGTCGATGACTGTAATTTGGGTAAAATCTGCTAATCGAAAATTATGTGCATTACAACAGATATTGTGCAACAAAGAAAATAAATATGCAGTTTAGGGTAAGACATATTTATGTAAAACAAAAGTTATAGTATATTTAATTAAGCTGTTTTAGTTACCACATCTTTAATTGTAAATGCTAAAGCTCTTTTAATTTTTGCATTTTTAAACATATACAAACGTACTACCTCAACTTTTTTCTTAACTACCTCTTTTTTAATTACCTCTTTTTTTACTTCTCCTGTTTTTACTTTCGTGTTTTCTACATTTAAAACAGGTGTAG
>NZ_JBDVAA010000098.1:0-2273 GCF_039943695.1 Cellulophaga sp.
TAAAAATCTAAAAATAATTTATGTTTTTGCAACATCTGTTATTTTATGTCGTCCTTTAAGCAACAAACAAAACCAAACCCAATAAATAATTAATGTTTACGTCTGATATTATTAAAAAATGCAAGGCAAACAACCGCAAAGCTCAAATGCAGCTTTATAAACAGTACTGTAATGGTATGTATTGCGTGGCTATGCGATTTTTAAAGAACGAAGGTGATGCAGAAGACGTAGTACAAGAAGCTTTTATTAATGCTTTTGAAAAAATAGAACAATTTAGTGGAGATGTAACCTTTGGAGCTTGGCTAAAAAAAATTGTTGTACATAAATGTTTAGATTTTATTAAAGCGAAAAAAGACAAGTATGTAGCTTTAACAGAAACTAATTTAAGAGTAGTAGAGGATGATGATTGGGTGGTTGAAGATACGGTAACACTACAACAAATAAAATTTGCAATAGCGCAATTGCCAAGTAACTACCAATGTGTGGTGCAGTTGTATTTAATTGAAGGGTATGATCATGCAGAAACATCGGGCATATTAAACATAACGGAGTCTGCTTGTAGAACTCGGTTATTAAGAGGTAAAGGGTTATTAAAAGAACTTTTAAAAGAGAAAAGATATGGGACAGGATCTTAGAAAAATATTTAAGGAAGAAAGAGCTAAAGAAAAGCACACCTTAAACAAAGGGCATATCTCTAAGTTTGAAGATAAGTTAAACGCTGCTATGCCTGCACCAAAACAAAATAAATGGTTTGTTTACAAAATTGCAGCAAGTGTAATTGTATTGCTTACTATTTCTATTTTGGTTTATAACAATCAATCTAAAAAAACAACAAAAAAAAGTACAGTAGTAGACATAGATAAACCATCTAAAGACCAAGAGGGTATAACACTTGGAGCTTTATCTCCAGATTTAAAAAAGATTGAAGATTATTACAAAGTAAACATCAACTTAGAGCTGTCACAATTACAAGTTTCTAATGATAATAAAACATTGGTAGATAGTTATATGGAGCGCCTAGCGGAGTTGCATAAAGAATACCAAGACCTTAATACAGAGTTAAATACCATTGGGCCTAATGATCAATTAATTTCTGCTTTAATTAATAATTTGCAATTGCGATTGCAGTTGCTACAAAAACTAAGAAAAAAGTTAAACGAATTAAAAAGCAATAAAAATGAAACAATTAGTGTGTAAAAGTATAGTAGCAATAGCAATATTAGCTAGTACAAGCATATATGCCCAAAAGCAAACAAAAGTATTTAAAGAAGTGTTTAATGTAGATAAAAATGCTGTTCTAGATTTAGATACCAATAATGCAGATATAGAATTTGATACTTGGAACAAGAGTGTTATACAGGTAGAAGCTACAATAGAAGTAGAAGGTATGTCTGCAGATGAGGCAGAAAAATACTTTATACGTAATAAGATGGATATTTTAGGGAATTCTGCTAAAGTTACTGTGTCTACAGGCGGGAATAATTTTTTTAGCAAAACAGATACTTTTGCTAATGCCCATCCAATACATTTTAATACTTCTAATTTTCCTACTCGTTTTTCTTTTGATATGGATACCATAAGTATAGATACCATAATGGTAGACTATGACTTAAAAGATTTAAAATTTGCAGACTTTGATTATGAAGAATATGAAAAAGGAGGTAAGGAGTACATACAAAAGTGGCAGAAAGAGTTTCAAAAAGATATGGGAGCTAAAAACGAAGCCGAAATACAAAGATGGGTAGCAGAAGTAAAAAAGAAAGCTATATTAACTCAAAAACAATCTAAACTTTTAGCAGCGAGACATAAGGTGCTTGCAGAAAAGGTAAAAGCTAAAGTGTTAAAAGCGCATCACAAAGGAGATGTAATTTATATAGACTCTAATGACTTTTATACTAGTCCAAATACATTTTATATTTCTAAGGATGGTGGTACAAAGAGTTTAAAGGTTAAAAAAACAATTAAAATTAAAATGCCTAAATCTGCAACCATAAAAATGGATGTACGTCACGGTAAAGTAAAACTAGCCGAGAATACTATAAATATAAACGCAAACTTGACTTACTCAAGTTTGCTGGCTTCTAATATAAACGGAGATAAGACGTATGTAAATGCGTCTTATTCTCCAATATATGTGAATAACTGGAACGTAGGGCAATTAAAAACCAGTTATGCTAAAGATGTAGATCTAAAAATGGTAAAAGAACTTACTCTAAGTTCTGTATCATCTAACATTACTATAGACCAGTTGTTAAAATCTGCTTTTGTAAAAA
>NZ_JBDVAA010000099.1:0-5944 GCF_039943695.1 Cellulophaga sp.
CCGTAAAACAATTGTTTTACGGGCTTTTTTTATATCGTCTAGTTGTTATATTTTCATTTCATTTTCGGTTTTCATCATTCTGTCAAAACCTTCTAAAAGCATAGCAATAGATACAACTAAGGCGCAGCCAAAAGCATTTAACCATAGGTAAGACATCCAGTCTAGCCACCACCCAATAATTACTATTACTTGAGTTATAATTGCAGCAACAAATACAGCATTACCCTTAACGTACTTAAAAAAGAATGCCAGTAAAAATATTCCTAATACATTACCGTAGAATATAGATCCTATAATGTTTACTAGTTGTATTAAATTATCAAACAAGCTAGCAACACAGGCAATTAAAATGGCTATAATACCCCAAATTAAAGTAAGTACTTTAGAAGCTTTAACATAGTGTTCTTCTGTTTGTCCTTGTTTAATACTTCTTTTATAAATATCTAAGGCGCTTATGGTGCCTAAAGCATTTAATTCTGATGCAGTAGAAGACATAGCAGCAGATAATATTACCGCTAACAAAAGACCAATAATACCTTGTGGTAGGTAGTTTAGTATAAAATGAATAAATACATAATCTGTATCATTGGTTTCTACAGAGGCATCTGCTTGTGTAATTAATGTTTTTGCGGCATCTCTACCTAGTTTTTCTTTAGCATTTAAAGCAATAATTTTGTTTTTAGCATTAGCTTGCGCTGCTGTATTGTTATTGTCTAATGCTTCAGATAATTTGTTTTGTATAATTACTCTTTGTTCTGCAATTACCTTATGTTCTTTTTCTAATAGTTTGTAATCTTCTGCGTAAACAGAATTTTCTACTTTAGAAGTAGCTGCAGGATTAAAGTTTAGAGGTGATGAGTTGTATTGATAAAAAACAAAAACCATTACACCTACCAATAAAATAAAGAATTGCATTGGTATTTTTAAAATACCATTAAAAATTAAGCCAAGTTGACTCTCTCTTACAGATTTACCAGACAAGTAACGCTGTACCTGACTTTGGTCTGTACCAAAGTAAGACATAAACAAGAAAAATCCGCCTGTTAGTCCGCTCCAAACAGTATATCTACTTTGAGTGTCTAAACTAAAATCTAAAATATTTAATTTATCACTTGCACTAGCAACTTTTAAGGCTTTGCTAAACGTAATATCATCTGGTAGGTAATCTAAAATGAAGTAAAATGCAACAAACATTCCCAGCATTATTATAAACATTTGTTGTTTTTGGGTAACACTTACTGCTTTTGTACCACCAGAAACAGTGTATATAATTACCAAAATACCAATTAAAATATTTAATATTCTTAAATCCCAACCAAGTACAGCAGATAATATTATAGACGGAGCATAAATGGTAATACCAGCGGCCAAACCACGCTGAATTAGAAATAAAAATGCTGCTAACGTTCTAGTTTTAACATCAAACCTGTTTTCTAGAAACTCATAAGCTGTATAAACTTTTAATTTGTGATATAAGGGTACAAATACCATACATATAACCACCATAGCTAAAGGCAAACCAAAGTAAAACTGAACAAAGCCCATACCGTCGTGGTATGCTTGTCCTGGTGTAGATAAAAATGTAATTGCACTGGCTTGTGTAGCCATTACAGAGAGTCCAATTGTCCACCATTTTGACTGGTTTCCTCCTAAAACGTAATCGTTTACATTTTTACTTCCTTTTGTTTTATATACCCCAAAGCCAACAATAAATAATAATGTTCCTATAAGTAAGTACCAATCTATACTAGCCATATTAATTGTAAGTTTTCATTATAATAAAAAATACAATTGCATACATTAAATTTAAAAGTAAGACCCAAGAATATTCTTTTTTCCAAACAAATTTATCTTCCATAGTGTCTTAGTTGTTTTTAGGTAATGATAATAAGTTAGCAAACAATTTGTAAGCACCAGGAACACCGGCAGGTAACTCTCTAAAAAAGCTTATGCCTGTATATACGTAGTTTCCTTTGCCGTAAGGAGCAATTAAAAGACTACCTTTTTTAGCATCTTCTCCTTTATCTGCCATAGATAAAATAGGTGTAAACTCTTTTCCCCATTTATTAGGAAAGTATAAGCCGCGTTCTTGTACCCAATTATTAAAGTCAGTAGGTACAATTTTATTAGGAGTATTAACTACAGGATGGTTTTTTGCTAAAATGCTAACCTCTGCAAACTCATTTGTAACCCTATCTCTAGATAGCTCTAGAGAATAAGGAGCAAGGTTATCTAAATCTAAACCTCTACGGCCAGCAGTATTATATTGTATAACTAAGTTGCCTCCGTTTTTTACGTAATCTAATAAAAAATGTTGTTTAAATTTTAATTGATTAACAACATTGTAGGCTCTAATACCAACTACAATAGCATCAAAACCTTTTAAAGATTCTGTAGTAATATTGTCTGGATCTATGGTAGACACATTGTAGCCTATTTGTGTTAAGCTTTCTGGTATTTTGTCGCCAGCACCAGTAATATAACCAATATTTTTTCCTGTTTTTTTAATGTCTAAACGTACCACTTTAGCTTCAGATGGTAGTAAAACAGACTGTGTTGGGATATGGTCATAAGAAATAACAACCAACTCTTTACTAAGTTTTTTACCGTTAATTGTTACAGATGGTGAAATGGTACTCTGTGCTTCAGTGGCAGGAGGAGTAACAGTAAACATAAATGTTTTTGTATCTCCTCTTTTAGCAATAGTAAAAGGCAGTTTTGCATTATTAACTTTCCACCCTTTAGAAAAGCCTAATTCTAATTCCCCTGTAATATCATCTTTTAAAGCTTTTATAGTAACAGGAATTTGCTTAGCAGATCCGTCAGAAAAAATAAAAACCTTGTCCTTTATGCTAACACTAGCTTCTGGTAAAACCTCAAAAGGTCTGTATAGTTCTCCTTTATCTGGCTTAGAGTAGTGGTAAACTACAGGTTTAGTAATGGTTAATGTATAATTGTTAATACTAAGTTTAAAATCAGCATTAAAAGCTCTAGGAGTTTCTGGTTTGCCAATTAATTTTTTATCTGCAACAGTGTACATACCTAATGTACCTTTTTTCATAAGCCAATAAGGACTTGTGTAATTTGTATTTGCGGGTACTGTAATATCTAAAACTAGGTTTTCTTTAGTGTTGTTTTTTAAAGAAATATTAGGAGATAGACTAGTAGTTGCAACTTTTACAGATTTTAATATAATGTTTGTATTACTTCTGTTTAAAGCTTCTATAGATACTTTAAAACTGCCAGATGGTGTACTATTTGTAATGCTTGCATTAGCCTCTAAGTATAAACCAGCTACAGCAGAAATCATATTTTCTAGTTCTTTAGACTTAATATTTTTCCAGTGTGTATCTGTAGATTTTTGTAACAATTTATAAGCTTCTATAAGTTCTGGTAAGTGCGAAGAAGGATTTTTAAAATTGAAGTTTTCTTCAACCTTGTTTAATATTTTTCCAATAGCAACACCACCATCTATTCTAGACCACGTAGTATTTATGCCTTCAAAAATATCATCACCTTTAGGCATATCACCTTTTAAAAGCTCAATATACTCATCTTGGCTTCCTCTTGTAGATATACGACCAAAACCTTGACATAAATGCTGACTACTGGCAAGTGATGCAATCTCGTTGTTAGAAACACCTAGCATTGGGTAAAAAACACCAACATCTAACTTCATTAATTTACTTTTATCTGCTTTGTTAAAAGCTTCTTCACTACCATAAAACCACCAAGAAGTGTTAAAAAACATACGTTTTGGTTGCCAGGTTTCTGTTAGTTTTAGTTGTTCTGGGTATGCTTTTGGGTCGTTAACCAAGTCAAAAGCTTCTACACTTAACATTGCAGAGGCAGTATGGTGACCGTGTGTAGTTCCTGGTGTTCTGTGGTTAAATCTGTTTATAATAACATCTGGCTTGTACTGTCTTATAATTTGTACAACATCTGCTAAAACCTCTTTTTTGTCCCAAATATCTAATGTTTCATCTGGGTGTTTAGAGTAGCCAAAATCGTTTGCTCTAGAAAAAAATTGTTCTCCACCATCTTTGCTACGTGCACCAAGTAAATCTTGTGTTCGTAATACACCTAATTGCTCTCTAATTTCTGGTCCAATTAAATTTTGTCCTCCGTCTCCACGGGTTAAAGACAAGTAAGCAGTTTTAGCTTTTACATTATTAGATAAGTAAGATATTAACCTTGTGTTTTCATCATCTGGATGTGCTGCAATGTACAATGCAGAACCTAAGAAGTTTAACTTTTGTAAAGAATGGTAAATTTCTGCAGATGAACTTTTTTTAGGAGCTTGTGAAAATCCTAAGTTGATGCATAATGCAGAAATTATGCAAGATACCAGTAGTTGGCGCATAAATGTTAATTTTGGTTGATGCTCAAATATAACAAGTTCTACGCTTTAGAATGTCAATTTTAAAGGTTCTTTAACAACGTTTTTAAGCGGGTTATTAACATTTGATGATTTTAAGGAAGAATTGTTAGAACCATTTTTTTCTGTTGATAAAAAATATGGACACCAGAGAAATTAAAACCATTACGCCTAAAAGTATAAAATAACCATATTCCGTATGTAATTCGGGCATATTTTTAAAGTTCATACCGTAAATACCTGCTAAAAAAGTAAGCGGTATAAAAATCACAGAAAATATAGTCAAAGTTTTCATTACCTCGTTTAATCTGTGGTTTTGAATACTAAACATTAAGTTTAAAGAACTCTCTAGTTGACTAAGGTTAAAATCAATTTCATCTCCCATTAAACCAATTTGTTCTTTAATTTCAATAAAATACTTTATGTCAAAGTCAAAACAATCTATATTTTCTAATTGGTTAATAGCATCTTTTATGCTTATAGTCATTCTTTTAATTTGGTTAAGTTGCCTTTTCTTGTTTTCAACTTTAATTGCAAATTCAGGAGTTGGTTTAGTCTCATTTAAGTTATCTAAACCAATATTAGCCTTTGTTAACTTATCATAAGCAATGTAATAATTATCTATAATAGCTTCCATTAGTAAGTAAAACAGGTAATCTGCTCCTTTTTTTCTTATAACACCTAAGTTTTTTTCTATGCGTTCTCTTAAATGTTGAAAATGATCGCCTTCAACCTCTTGTATACTCCAAACGTAAGTTTCGCCAACAATAAAAACCATTTGTTCAAATTTTGTTTCATTGCTTTCTGCAGAATAATAAGGTGATTTTAAGGTTAAAAAGAAACAATCGTCTAGTTCTATTACTTTATTTCTGTGATTGTTGTCTATAACAAGGTTTATTAAAAACTCATCCATATTATTGTCCGCAATTATTTTGCGTACAGCTTGTGAATGCTGAAAACCATAAATGTTTAACCAAGAAATGACCGAAGTATCTTTTGTTATAGATATTTCATTTAATTCTTCTCCTTTTAATAAATGACAACTTTCTTTAGAGTAGGTTATTAAAGATGAATTAGCTTTAAATTCTTCAATATTAAAAGTTTTTTTATCAGAATACGGGTTTACTTTACGTCTGTTTTTTCTTTTCATACAATTACTTTTTAAATGTAATCTCCTTCTGTAGTATCGTCGTTATCTTCTTTATTAATAAGTACAACACCTTTTTGTAAAAGTAAATTGTTTGGGTAGGTAAGTAGTTCTCCGTTGTCTTTTTTAAGATAAATATGATAAGCTTTTATGTCTAAAATATCAACTTCCTCAGCAAAATCGCCATCTAATATTTTTATACGATCACCTATTTTAAAAGGGAATGAAAAAAATAAAATTACACCAGCAGTAACATTACTTAAAATAGACCAAGAAGCAAATAGTGCCACACCTAACACAGCAAATACAGATGAAAATATAATGCCTAAATCCTCAAAATTTACCTGCCAAATGTAAACAAGAAATATAAAACTTATTGCCATAAGTAATATGTTAACATATCTAATTATAAGCTTTGT
>NZ_JBDVAA010000100.1:0-3233 GCF_039943695.1 Cellulophaga sp.
ATTTGTTTTTTTAATTAAAATTAATTTTTAAAATGTTACAGTTCCTCTTTAGTTTCGACTAGTATAAAAAAAAAGAGAAAGCATCAAAAAACTACTTTTTTGAAATTTTCTCCATACTTAGGCAAAAACCTAAGTCCTTAATATGACATTATTTTATTTTGGAAGAAAGAGAAAAATTCTAAAATATTGTCTTTATGAAGGCTAATGTATTAAATAATATCAGTTTACAAAAGTATTTTTTTTAATTTAACACGTATTTAATGTTGTGTTTAAACGATAAAGCCTTACAAAAACAAGTGTTATATCATATATTATTTTTAAAATTATACATATTAGTAAGAAAAAGAATACGCATTTAATCCTTTATTTCTGTTGTTTTATCGATTTACTGACTGTTTAAATGCAAATAAATTAGGTGCTAAATTTTTTTATAAGACCCTCAAAAGAACAATTTTGAGGATCTTATGATACTTTTAAAGCAATAAATATTCTGGAATAAAATAAGTGTCTTTATTTACTTTTATAAGATCGTTGTCTAAAAATTTCTTTTCTAAAAGATCTACTTTATCACGATTTTTTAGAAAAAATTTGTCAAATCCTTTTTGTGTAGCAGACTTGGTCTTTATTTTTAAAGTTTGGTAACTACCAAATGTACGATCTACTTTTATGCCTGTTTTAAAAAAGAATAATTGAGATAGTTTGTCGTTTCTATAGATTACTTTTCTTTTAAAGACTTTATTTATGCCTCTAATTTCTCTTCTGTAAGTTCTTTTTAGTATTCTTTTTTCTCTTCTAGTTAATGTCTCTTTGGTATGTATGTAATCATCTGCATTTGTGTATGAGCTTATTTCACTATTAAAAGAGGCAAGTCTAGACTCTGCAAATCGAGGCAACAAAGCTCTGTAGTTTTCAATTAAATCTAGAACTTCTGTTTTGCTCATATGGTACCCTTTTTGCAAAGAGTTAACACTGGCTTTATCTAACGGTGTGTTTTTGTAAAAAATATCGTTAGGGTTGTTTTTGTCTATTAAACTTATTTGTAAGCTGTCAGAATTAAAAATAGTTTTTAAAAACTTAGAAGGCTTAGATTTTAAAACACCAAGCTTACTTTTATAGTTGTTTAAAGATGTTATAAGCTTATTGTTTGTGTTAATTGTATTAATTAATACAGTGTCTATTGCTGTGCTTAAAGCTTTTGGCTCTATATGCATATTTATACTAGGAAAAATAACACCGCCGTTAAATAAGCTGTTTTGTGGGGCGTCATAAACATAAATATTACTGTTTTCTGAGGCTATGTTTTTTAAACTGTTTTTACTAATAGTTAGGTTGTTATCTATAATGTAGTTTTCTATAAAAGAGTTGTAGCTTTTAGATACATCAGATAATATTTCTTTAGCTAATAATAAATTATTTTGGTTACTTTCATTAGAGCGGTTCTGTAATTGTATAAATAATAATTTAGAGGACTTTAAAGCCATTTTTTTAATTAAATAGTCTTGTCTGTCTAAATTATAATTACCACTACTGCCAGCTATAATAAAAAAGTTATTTTCAAAACTAGTGGTGTTGTAACTAGTTGCTAAAGAGGTTTCTATTGCTTGGTTTAAGGTTAGGTAGTCTTTGGTAATTGCTTTTTTGTGTAATGGTTTTTCCTCTAGTATGTTTTGTATAAAGGTTATCCAACTAGCAAAAGATGTAGTTTTAGGTAGTACATAAGATTTGTTTTTACTTCTACTAACAGCAGAAAAAGAGAATTTTAAATCTTCATGTTGTGGAAAAAATAAACCTATATTTTGAAGAGAGTTTATTAAAGGCTTAATGCTTTCTTTTTCGTCTTCATTAAATATAAAATGAAAATTAACTGTTTTGCTTTCTTTTTCTAGTCTATTGGCATCAGAAATTAAAACATTGTTACCTTTTACGTTTATTAATTTATTCTCGTTCTGGTCCCAAATGTAAAAAGGAACATTTGCTGTGGGGTTGCTAAATTCACTTGGCTTATTAGGTGCTTTATTGTAAAAGTAATTAGCGTAAATATGTTGTTGTGATATAGTAAGGTTTGTAGAGTCTTTAATATGTAATGATTTTTTTTGTCCTGCTAAATTGTAAACATGACCTTGCCCAATAGGAGAAATTAAATCTGTAGATACCCATCCCATAACATTAGTTTCTACACCATTAATGCTTGGTGCATTAGAAATAAGCACAGCATTACCTGTTTGGTTGTACTTGTAAGGGTAAACGGTTTGGTTTAAAAGCAATTTTTTATCTAAGGGTTTGTTAAAAAAAGGATCTTCATAAACCACTAAGCTGTCACCCACAAAAGTCTTATTTAATTTATATAAACCACTAGTTTTGCTAACGCCTATTTTATATTTTAAAGGTTTGTTGTTTATTGTGCTGATAAAAGAGTTTTTATGCTCTAGCGTATTACTTTTAGATATCCAGCCAATATAACTTAATCCTTTAGTATCTGTAAAATGGCGTTTTCTATTGAATAAAAAAGAAAGTATACTTTTAGGTTTTCCAATTAATGATGAGTCTGCTAAAACAACCTCATAAGCATTGTTTTTATCACTTATAACAAAATAAGGTTCTAGAAATGATTGAGATCCTTTTTTAAATTGACCATAGCTGTTGGTGTAAGAAGTATTGTTGCTTCTGTCTGAATAGACCACCAATATAGACTTATCTTTTTTTAGTTTTAAGTTTTCGGTATCGCTATCTGGGTAATTAAAATTATGATCGCTTACACGTTCAATTTTTTCATATTTAAATACTTGTGCATTAGTGGTATTAAAAAGCAGTACAGATAAAAAAGCTATTATAAATGGTACTATGTTTTTTGGTTGGTTATTTTTCATTCTAACATGCTTTGAGTTACATTAATTCTTTTAATACATTTATACGTTTCTAGTTCTATACTATTGATGCTTATTCTTTTATTACGTTTACCATCCAAATAGTGTAAGCCTTGGCAGTAACTATAGAAATCGTTATACTTACTGTTGTTAACCACAATTACAACTTCATTAGCGTTATTGCAAGTGTATTTATTTTTTAAATACCTAAACTGTTCGTTAAAAGTTGCTCTGTCTGATACGTCTGCATCTGCAATTGCTTGTAAATGCTTTTTAATATCGCTTTCTGCTAAAGAAAGAGAATCTACGGTAACCATGACATCTAATTTTTCAAAACGCGGAAGTATTTTTATTTTATGATATATAGGG
>NZ_JBDVAA010000101.1:0-3100 GCF_039943695.1 Cellulophaga sp.
AGCAATTAAATTTATACGGTGTTATATTTTTTGGCGAGACGAGCAGCTTAGCGGCAAAAAAGAAATAAAGCGAAGTTTTAAAGCTTTAATTAGGCAGAAAAGTTTTTTTAAAAAATCTATCATCGTAACCCTCCGTAATCAACTTCAATTTTTTTTATTCAACCGAGTCGGAGTCCATCTGCGTATTACTTGCGTCTGAGTGATGCATTGTATCAAACAATGCCGAGCTATTAAATATAACGTTGTTGTGTATGGTTAGTTGCGTGGTTAAGCAACTAAGTTAGCAAACATTTACGAACCCGTGAAAATTCCGCAGGAATTTTCGCAAGTAGGCAAGAACAAAGCAATTAATTATACACGGTGTTGTAGGTAGTTATTTTTTCACGATGTCATTCTTATTCAATTTCTCACTTATGTAGCCTTCTTTAAATTTAAATGGTATAGATTTCAATCCGTCATTACTATTAGCAGGTATTAAACAATTAAAATGTAAATGTTCAATATCTGTTTGACCTGTTTCTCCAGATAAACCAATTACCTGACCACTAATGACTTCATCTCCAACTTTAACGAAACTTCCATTTTTTACTAAATGTACGTATTGAGTAAATAAACCTGATATTGGTTCATAAATAGTAATATAGTTGCCATATGGTTTCCATTTATCTCCTTCTCCACCCAGTTCATACTTATCTACAACTCCCACAACAAAACCGTTTGTTGCTGAACAGATAGTATCATTTTTCTTTAAATCAAAATCTACCGCATACCTGGACCAATCGGAACTATGGGTGTGATTTGTATTATTCCCTTGAATAACTTTATATTCCATATTAATTGGAAATGGTAGTTCAAGTTCTATTTGTTCTATCTTTTTAGAAAGACTTCCTAAACGTGAACTGAAACGAATATCGTTTTTGATTTTATTTACCTGTGAAAAGACAATTATTGTATCTGATTTACTTTTTAGTTCTATTGGATTTACTTGACTAAATTTATTTTGAAGTTCTTTGTCATTATTAAAAAACCATACTCTTAACGGGCAGTTTAATGGATTTTCGAGTTCAATTTTTAAATTGTTATTTTCAATACTGTATGATTTAGAATATTCATATTGTGAAAATTTTTCAGTTGGTAATTTTGTTGAATTACAACCTATAGTTATGAGAAATAATATGAATATAAATACTCTGTTCATTTTTTTGTTTTAATTACCTACAACGGCTCGGCTATGATTAGTGCGGCGCAGAAATCCATCGGATTTCCAGCTACGCACTGAGCAAAAGCTTATGGTTTTGTTTTTTCTTTTTTGTTTAAAATGCAAAATCCATAAGATTTTGCGACATTCTAAATATACACAGACCTTAGCGGAAAAGCCATAAGTCCGTATTAATTATAGGCATTGTTACCAAACGTTTTTTTGCGTTCTGTTGGTACGTTTCCATTTCGCAAACCTCCAGTTCTATTTTTTTGCACAATTTTGGAAAGTCCATTAGCGTAACGATTACATTTGAGTAAAGTCCATTTACGCATTTTTGTCAAGTCCGCTGTCGTAATTGTTTTGAATAGAATAGATGGTTTTTATTGAGATTCCTTTTCAGATTTTTTTAATTTGAAATAATAAGAAAAAGATAAAACAGCAAAGAACAAAAACATTAAATTTTGTGTCCAGTTAATTTCAGATGAGCTATCTAATAAATAGCCTGATATAGAGTTAAGAAAGGCTATTCCAGTTATTATTCCGCAAATTAAAAATATTGTTTTCTTGTTCATAAATACTTTTTTGGTTGATTATATAAATGTTTGGTAACGTTCAGTATAAGAAACGTAGGGCAGGTGATAAGCACTTACGTTTCGGTTTATTACTTAGCTAAATATAAATATTTTGCTTTTATCTTTTCTACTATAAACGCCAAATTTTATATTTAGCGGACTTTGTTAATATTCACAGACCTTTCGGTTTAGCAAAAATACCCTATGTTTTTTATACATTGTTAGCATTTCGTTTTTTGGTTAACCTTACTAATTTCTATTGATGGAAGATGATGTGATAAGTGACTTTCTAGTATTACTTTTTTCTAACACGTAACGCATTCTTTCTGCTTGGTCTTTGGTAAACATATTCATACAAGCATCATCTGTATAATCCATATAATTTTGAGTAAGTGCTATTTCTCCATTACAAGAAGTAGGTGCGTTACTGCAACCTCCAGTTCTTCTAGATACAATCGGAGTATCCTCGCAATAATCATCAAATGCCATGCAATCTGCATTTTCTTCTCTTCCCCAAAGATGTTCTAAACCTAAAAAATGCCCCATTTCATGTGTCAAAGTTTTACCTAAATTTGAGCCACCAACTAAATCTGATGTACCAAAATGAGGTGTTGTTATCATTATTCCTGTGGTACCCGTTATAACTGAGTTCTCAAGTCCAGGTAAATCGACTTTTGGCACAGATGATTGTCCTAAAAGTAAATTGGGCTCAAAAGGAAATACCCAAATATTGATATATTCTTGTATATTCCAGTATCCGTAATGTGGTAAATAGTCAAATAACCAATTCTCTTCATTCTCTTCAAAATCAATATCATTAGCATACACTCTAATAATACCGTCAGTTGAATTTCCATCAGGATCAATTTCTGCTAGTTTAAATTCAATTCTTGCGTCTGTTCCTAAAGGATGTGTATTGTAACCAGATGTTCCTTCTTTTTTTCTAAAATCATTATTCAACGTTTCAATTTGACCAATAATCCGTTCTCTTGATAGATTAAACCCTGTTCCAATACCTTCTCCTATATGTATAATATGAATAACTACCGGCAGTGTAAATACAGTTTCAATTGTTTCTTCTGAAGGTTGAATTTCATCATCTTTAGAACAACTCAATATAAGTGTAAATAATATGATTATTAGGATATGTTTTTTCATTGTAAGTATGTGGGTTTTTAAATGAATGCTAACGGTTCGTATAAGGTTAGTTGCGTGTTTGCGAGCAAAGAGTTTCCGAAGGAAATTCGGGCTTAGCAAATGAGCAATGACCTTAATTAATGTTTAAATTTAGCAATTAAATTTATACGGTGTTATATTTTTTGGCGAG
>NZ_JBDVAA010000102.1:0-9690 GCF_039943695.1 Cellulophaga sp.
GGTATTAAGTGTTCCGTTATTACGGTCTAAACCTTGTGTTTGGCAGTGGTTAGGCAATAAGCCGTATACATTAGTTCCGTTTTCTACAACTTTCCACTGTTGGTGTTTGCCAGCTGCACTAGTATAAGTTGCTACTTGTACTTTATTCTCACATTTAGCATTAGGCACTTCTAAAAACCTATTGTTTGCTTTGTTCTTTATAGTGTATACGTTATCACCTAAATGTGTAAAAATCCATTTTTGATCATCAAAATTACCCGGATTTACCATTTTAGCGTTAAATATCTCTAAGGCTCTAGATAAAAGTCTTTGGTTAGAGGTTACAGACTCTAAAGTATACATACCGTTATCTATTAACTGAGAAGTTATTGGCAAAGCATCATCACCCTTACCTTTTAATAATACTATAGCAGAGTAAGGAGCTAAAGTTATATTGCCTGTGTAATTTTTATGCTTAGCATCTACATACTCTGTAGACCCTAAACTCACAGATTTTGCAACACCTGTATTATTTACTTCAAATTTTATAAAAGTATTAGGGTTTGCTGTTGTTGCAAAAGTAACCGGAGCACTCTTTCCTTTTTTCTCGTAATTAGGATATTTAGATTTAAATTCATCTAAGTTATACTCTGTATTTTGTCTGCCTGCTCTTATACTAATTTGTTTGCTTCCATTAAAAGGCATACAGTAATAATTACTATTTACATCACCTAAAAAGGTATTAAAACCAGCATCTGTAATTTGGTTAGTATACCTTGCAGAAAACTGATTTGGATTTTTACAAAACAAAATATTATTAGTTATAGTGTTATTTGTTGATTTTGCTACACTACCACCAGCACCAAAACTATTGCTATAAGTAGATAGTACCAATCCATTATCACAATTATAAACTGTATTATCTTTAATTGTATTTTTACTAGACAAGTTTGCCATTAAACCCCAACCTACTATATTGTATACTGTATTCTCATAAATTAACTGGTTTTGGGAATCGTTATCTATATAAATACCAGCTGTTTTAAAGCCTCTACCACTTGGTATGCCTCTAATTGCACCAGGAGAATCGTGTACAATATTGCTATAAATGCTGTTATTTCCGTTTTTATTACCAACAGAATATATACCACCACCATCATCTTTAGTATAACAATAATTACTAATGTTGTTATACCTAATTTTTAAATTACCACCACCAAAATTTAATGCATGATAACCTATATCTTTAATTGTGTTTTTTTCTATAATGTTAGTAGAGGATCCAGATTTACTAATAAACCTAACTCCTGTATAACCAATAAAACCTGGTGCACCCATACCAGTACGCATACCAATATTTTTAACTGTATTATTGCTAAAGGTTAATCCATTTATACCTTCCCAACGTATTGCTACGTTATTACTTTCTTCAAAAACAGTATTTGTTACTTTAATATTGCTTAAGGTAAAACCTAAAGACAAGTAGTTATTACCATTGTAAAAATTACAGTTTGTTATAGTTAAGTTAGATGCACCACTAATAGATAAAGTCTGACTTAAACCTCCTTCTACTCTTAAATCCTGAATTTTAATATAATTGGTATTATTTAAAGCTAAAGCCTCTTCCCCTGATGGTATTTCTACATTTAAATTGTTAGGGTTACCATTGCTATACAAATACAAAACACCAGCATTGGTATCGTGTGCCCATTCTCCGTTTTTGTCTAATGTGTTAACGTGATTCTGAAAAAAGTATCCAAAATTGTTTTCCAAATTGTTTTCAAAACCTGCACTAGGATCAGATAAACTAAAATTTACCGTTGTACCTCCGTGAGATGTAACTGTTTCTACCTTTACATTATCGTCTGTAGTTCTAATAGTAATTTCACCGCCTTTAAACCTATTTGATGCATATGGTAAACTTGATGCTTCTGAAATAGATTTATTATTTCCTGCGTGAGATTTTATTGTTCTGTAACCACCATTAGCTGCACTAACATTTGGTTCCCTACCTATTTGCTGTGCTTGGTTGTTTAAAAACAGAGACGCAATTCTACCATTATTTACCTTACCTAGGTTTGTTTTCCAGATATTACCACTATGGCGTGTCCAGTTATTAACCCTTTTTGTTGCTCTAATTACTGGTTTTGCGCCAGAACCATACGCCTTTAACACAATAGATTTACCAGATGATCCTTTTTTTCCTTTTAAATCCAAAGAACCATAAAAAACGTCTCCTTTATTAAAATTGATAATATCACCTGCGTTAATATTGTTTTTTGAGTTATTTACTTTATTTATTGTTTTCCATGCAGATGCTTCAGATGTTCCGTTGTTAGCATCGTTACCAGAAGCACTAACGTAATAGTTTTTTTGTGCAACTACAGATAGTGCGCTTAATAATAGAAAAGCACAGAACAAATATGCTTTTATTTTTTGTTTATTTAATATCATAGCAAGAGTATTAAAAAGCCGCTTAACTATAATAGCTAAGCGGCTTTTGATTATTATTTTTTTATAAATTGAATGCCTTTTTTTCCTTGAATTAAAATTATATATTTTCCTGGTTTTAAACCAGAAGTATCTAAGGTTTCTGCAGAACTATTAGCTACTTTTTTAAATACTACATTTCCTGAAAAATCATATATAATAAGCTCCTGACCTGATTTTATATTAGAAACTGTTACATAATTTTGCGCAGGATTAGGATATACTTTTATAGAAGATGTAAGTTCTTTTGCCTTTAAACTTAGTATGCTTTTAGAAGCAGCTGAATTACAACTTAACTTTAGCTCTAATTTTGGTGGTTTTACACCTTCTTTAGACCAAAAAGAAACATCGTTACCACTAACTTGTTTTACAACTAAGGTTAAAGTTTCTCCTGGTTGTAATTCCGTTAGTGTCCAACTATAAGTTTCACCCTTTGCATAAGTAGTTGTTAATGTACCTAATTTAGCACCTTGTAAAGGTTTGTTTGTTGTAGACAAATTATCTTCTGTCCAACTATTAGATTTACCTTTTAAAACATCAATACGGCCACTACCACTATCTGTAGACACAGTTAATTGCAACTTAGCATTTACAATAGATGCAGAATTAGCAGGTATTTTAAACTGCAAGTAACTAACTCGTTCATTGCCCTCTACTCTTAACTCATTAGTATTATATTTAGCTGATTGCTGTAAGTATGCATCATTAGCCCCAGCAACCGTTACTGTACTATTACAAGCATTAGAGCCTCCTGTATTTTTACTCAAAATTATAGGATACAATGTACCTCCCTTAGGTGTTAAACTTGCAGATAATGCAGGGAAATTAGTAGCAGGATTAGATGGCTTTACTTGTCTAGGTCCCTTATATAATAAACTAGGATTAGACCAAGGCCTGGCATTATTATGGTTTTTTTCTAAACAGTTATTTTTAAAAATAAAATTAGGCTTTTCTGAGTTTTGATGCTGACTAGACCAAGGTCCCATAATAGCATAATAGTTAGGTTCATTACTATTGTTGTAAACCGCATTAGGTGTATCTGCTTTAGAGTTTGGCATATCAAAAGGCAAAGTAATTTTATTATTCTCTATTAAATTATTGCCTTTATCTCCGCTATGGAAACTTACCTCTTGTCTAAAATCATTATCATAAACCACATTGTACTCTACATTACCTCCTTGTAAAGAAATATGTCTTAAATGTGTAACCTTACAACCCGTAATTAAATTATATGCACCTTGAATAAAAAAATATCCTTGTGCGCCACCTGCTTTTTTATGCGCACCATCAACGTTTAAATCTCTTAACGTTATATGATTTGCTGGTACTCTAACAGGATCTCTAGCAGAATTTAAAATGTTAACTTTATCTAACCAACAATCTTCAGAGTCATTAAATTTAACAGAGATATTATTGTTACTTTTTAGCTCATCATTAGCATCCAAACTATAGTTCCAGTCGTATTTTGGTTTTCCCCAACTACCTTGTATAGTTAGTGTGTAAATACCACTTTTACGAACCTTATAAAAACTAAAAGCATCACCACTGTTCATTTTTATAATACACTTTACATTATCTCTGCTTTCTCCTATTAAAGAGACATTAGATTTCATTTTAATTCGCTTATCAATAGTATAAGTTCCATTTTTAAGTAAAACTGCTACTAACCCACTTTGTTTAGATGCATCATTTATAGCACTATTAATAGCGTCACTATTTGCTCCGTTTGTAAGTGTTTTTACAATTTTTACATCTTTTAAAAACGGAATACCACCTCTAACACCGGCTTTTTGCCATTCTTTCATTTGCGGGTAACGGTTATCATACTTACTAGCATCAAACGTTACTCCTGGATCACCTACTTTTAATTGAGCACTTACTTTTTGACCTATTAATAATAAAAAAACTAAGCAGCTAACAACATTACAAACTTGTTTAAAAAGAGAAGTTTTCATAATTTTTAATTTTTAAAAAAGCTATTTGGGATATACTCCCAAATAGCTATAGGTTAATTATTTTTTTAAAAAATGAATGCCTTTTTCTCCTTGAGTTTTAATTATATATTTACCCGATTTTAAGGTTGATACATCTAAGGTTTCAGCTGTAGTACTAGCTACTTTTTTAAGTACTACATTGCCTGTAAAATCATATACAATAATTTGTTCTCCAGTAGTAACACCAGAAACAGTTATATAATCTTGTGCAGGGTTAGGAAAAACTTTAACCTCGCTACTCATAACTTTTAAAGTAACAGCAGCACTTCTAGAACTAGAACAGCCCTCTAAAACTTCTTCTGGTCCAGACCCAACAGGTTTAGTATACGTCTTAGAAAGTACAAACTTATCCATCTCAAACCCATCCTCTCTCATTGAAAAAGAAATTGTATGTACTCCTGCACTTGGTACATCAATAAATATTTTTTGTGGTTCTCCACAATGATTTGCATTTGTACGTTGTTTGCTCTCCCAAGTCCATTGTTGTTTACCAGAACACCATTGCATTTTTTGTCCTGAAGCTGGCCAAGTACCATTAATACCAACGTGTACACCATTATCTTCAGACCCTGTAGAATGAGCTCTTACCCATACAAAATACTTTCCTGGACTAGTAAACTTAACTTTGTAATCTACTATTGCTATTTTTCCTGGTTGATTAGAGAAACTCTGAGCATTAAGAGGATCACTGTGAGTTACCCTTGTATCTGGTAAAATTTCTAAATATCCATTACCACTTGCTCCGTTATAGTGGTTTGCATCTGGATCTGGAGTTGGAGTACCTGTTGTAGTTTCATTAAAAGTATACCATTTTCTATCACCATCTTTAGACTGACTATGAAAATGTTCTGCTTCTACTGCTACTACTCCATTTTTTTCTACAGCAACACAATCATTGCCAGGCTCTACAGTAATAGCATCTTCTTCAAAAATTAGCTTATTTACATTAAATAAATAACCAGAACCACCTGTAAAGTTTAATTGAAGTGTTTGCTCACCTGCTTCTAAATTAACAGTTGTGCTTACCGTTTGCCAAGTTTGCCAGCCTCCTGTGTTTGCAACTGTTAGTTCACCAACACTGGTACCATCTGCATTAATCTTAATTTTACCTCCTGTAGTTTTTGTTGCTACTTTAGCCTGTACTTTATAAACACCTGCTTCTGCTACACTTACTTTGTAGCTAGTAAAATCACCACTTTCTACATATCCAATGTTTTTTCCTCCACCAACATCAGATGTGTTTTCTACTTCAATACCTAATTGATCTGTAAAACTTTCTGCTTCTAAAATTCCTGGTAAAGAAATAGAAGTATCAACTGCACTACTAACTTCATCACACTCAATATTTAAAATAAGTCTTGGAGAAGCCACTCCTTCTTTTGAAGAAAAAGAAACATCGTTACCACCTGTTTGCTTTACAATTAAAGAAATTGTTTGTCCTGGTGTTACGTTAGACAGGTTCCAAGTGTATGTATTACCAATACTGTAATTGGTATTTAATGATCCTAATTTAACACCTTCTGATGGTTTGTTAGAATTAGACAAGTTAGCCTCTGACCAACTGTTTGCACTACCTTTAAAAACCTCTATTAAGCCATTACCACCATCACTAGAAACTGTTAACTCTAGTTTTGCACTTGTAACCGTTTTAGTTGTTGCTGGTACGGTAAATTGTAAGTAAGCCAGTCTTTTACCACTCTCAACTCTTAAATCGCCGTTATTAAACCTTGTTGTTCCTTGCAAATAAGCATCTTGAGCTAGTGTTGCTGCTAGGTTATTAGTACAACCACCTGCATTACCGTCGTCATTTTTACTTGTAACTAAAGCAACCCAGTCATTATTATCTGGAGCTACTAAATTAGAACCCAAAGTAGTTTTAGCTGTTAAATTACCTCCTGCTCTAGGGTTAAACCATTGCACATTATATTTATTGTTACCACTAGGTAAGCTTAAAGATGTGCTTCCTCCGTTTGGTCTGTAAATAGCATATGTTTTTCCTTCTTCAGCAAAAACATAATCTTTACTATCTGCAGTAATACCATCATCAGAAACCATTTTTGTTATACCAGATAAAAGGTTTTCATTAAAAAAGTTAAGAGCATAGCTTCCTTCTTTATATTTAGCTCCTCTTTTTCTATGATCTTGACCGTTAAGATCTCCATCATCACTAGTGTAACCACTGTAATACTCTACACCAGCACCACCAGCTAATAATGTTGCCCAAAGTACTTTTTCTCTAACCTGCTTGTCAGACACCATGATACCTTGTGTTGCACTACCTTGCTCATCATTTGCTACCACCCATTTTCTACCAGCATTTCTAGAGTTTATTACCCATCTACGTATATCTTTATGTACGTTATTTTGACTTGTTTGTACAGATACACCTGTAAGGTTAGATTTGTTACCAATTAACGGATTGTATCTTTGGTCTTGTTGTCCTGGATATGTGTGTAATACAATATGGTGCTTATACGGATCTAGATTTTTTATGTAATTAACTGTAGATTTTACAACTTCATCTTTAAGTGTCGTTTCTTCAGATAAGTTCCAGTTTAATGCCAAATGGTGACCAAATCTAGCAATTAACTCGCGGTAATACAGTTTTCTTTCTCTACCAAAAGTATGACCATCCATTTTTTCACAATTCTCTGTTTCCATTGTTTTAAAATGCAGATACATTCCTTTTTTATCAGCGTATTCCATCACTTTCTCCCACTGGGCAAGTTTAGATACATCAAACCTATCTTTATGTAATTTATTCCATTGTCCAGATTTACCCGTACTAGAATAATCGCTTGATGAAACTTTTAGTATATGAGGAAAAACAGCGCCATCATCACCACCAGCTGCCCATGTTAAAAAAGATATCACATTTGCTCCCTGACCAGATAAGTAATTAATAGAACCTAGCAAACCTTTTCCTTTACCACCGTTCCAAGTATAAGCACTAGCATCTGTAGCTACATAATCTCTAGTATGTGCTTGCCAAGTTTTACTTTTGTTACCACCTGCTGTGTTACCAGGTGTACCATCAAAATCTACGTAGTGAAACCTATTTTCTGGAGAATCTGCGCCTACTTTTAAAAACCAAGGACCATTTGGTTTATTAGGGTTAGTACCAGTATGTTTTAAATAGTGTTCTCCCACATACTGTAGCCTACCTAGGTTTTTTCTTCTAAAATCTTTACCAGATTTATCAGATTCTGCAATGTTAAAGGTTCCGGTTGCACCATTCATAAATCCTGCATTAGAACCACCACCATTAATAGCTACATTTGATCCTGACTTAAAAACAGCTGTCCAGTTCCAAGCTCCAATATCATCCGGAGCAAAATTTACTCTCCATTTATTACCAGAGCTACAACCTGTGTTTTCTGCATCACCACAAGCTGCAAAATAACCAGGCACAGTATAACTTCTGCTACTGCTTATGTGTGTAAATGTAACGTCTAACCTGTAATCTGAAAATGGATTTGGATTAGAGGTCTCTGTTGTACTTGGCCCATTAAATGTTAACGATAATTTGTGCCATCGTTTTAGTTCTCCGTCTGGAGTTTGAGCCTTTAAAAACACGCTTACAAACAAGCATGTAACTAATAAAAAAGGTTTTAATAATTTCATAGTAGTAAAATTAAATTAAGAATTAATTAATTGATAATAAATTACTTATGACCTAAATAAAAGATTTTGACTTTGTTTTTAACAGATAAGAATAGACATACCAGTCCTATTGCCCTTGAAGATAAATTATAAAATTTACGCACAAGGAACTTTCTAATGTCTATACCTTTTTGTTTAAAAAACTTTAGTAAGTAGTCATAAGATTTATTATATTTTTATGTAAAAGCAAAAGTCTGTTTTCATAAAAAAAAGCACAGCTACAACTAATAATATAACCTGTTAGAGTATTAACTATAATCTAAAAAGCAGCTATATTGTATAATTACACACTATATATTTTTTATAAAACAAAACTTTAAGCTGTACAGCCTAATAAAGAATGACTAAATTTTAAATAGTTATTATAGAAAGAGTTACAAGCCAAAAACTTGTTTTTAGCAATAAAGTAGAATTTGAGTACAATTTTCTTCATATCGTAAATAATTAAGTTTGTAAAATGCTTGGGGAATTCAAAGGTAAGTAATTTCTTATAAAGAAATAAAAATAAATACTACATAATTTAATTAATTTAAAACAAAGGATTATGTAATTCTATAATGTAATATACAACTACATTTTACGTAAGATAAGACTATATTATTAAAAGAATAATCTGTAATAAATAAGCAAACTTACAGATAAATAATAAATATAAAAGTTCATAAAAACATAAACAATACAAATATCAAATAACTAATTAAGAAGTCTTTAACATTTAGGTGAAAAAAGAACAAATTAGTATTTACCAACCATACATAAAAAGATACAGTCTATAATTAAATGCCTGCTTTCTATACTATTGTAACAAAATAGTTAAAATTTTAGGTGTTAAAAATACTACATAAACAAGAAGTATTTTGTAGCTTTATAGTACCATTTAAAAGTTACAAACCTTTAACCCCCTTTTTTCCACCTATACTATGGGCAAAAAACTCATACTCATATCTGTAGTACTATTCTTGATAATTTCTGTGATTATATGGAACGTTTCATATAATCAAGTACAGTCGTACACAAAAAATATAGTTTTGGTAGAGAGTATTAAATCTACCAACAAGCTAGTAGAATCAGAATCAAAACTAAATGAATTATATAATATTAGTAGAAAAAACGTATTATTTATTAGTCAATTAGTAGAATTAGATTTAGAAAATAACGTATCTATCTTAGAAATTGAAAAAAAATTAAAAAGTTTTATTGATGTAGACTCAAATTATTTTCAGGCTAGATTAATTAACACTAAAGGTATAGAAGTTATACGTGTAGATATAGACTCTTTAACTTCATCTGAAAAATTTCAAGATAAATCTAACAGGTATTACTTTAAAGAAGCTATACAATTACATAAAAACGAAGTTTATGTTTCTCATTTAGATCTTAATGTAGAGAAAAAACAAATTGAAAAACCATACAGGCCAACTATACGATTTTTTACACCAGTATATGCTAATAAAAAATTACAAGGAATTGTTGGTTTAAACTTAAATGCAAAAAACTGGTTTAAAAACTTAGATAATTATAATCTAACCATTTTAAATGCAAAAGGTGAAATATTCTATGGAGA
>NZ_JBDVAA010000103.1:0-1795 GCF_039943695.1 Cellulophaga sp.
TGAGTAAATTATATACTTATGCAAGATATTTTAGATAGATTTTTAGGTTATGTAAAAATTGATACGCAAAGCGATGCCAGCTCTAACACAACTCCTAGTACTGCCAAGCAATGGGACTTAGCAAATAAGCTAGTTACAGAACTTAAAGAAATAGGAATGGAAGATGTTACTATTGATGACAATGCGTACATTATGGCAACACTACCTAGTAATATAGATAAAAAAGTGCCTACAATTGGTTTTGTTGCACATTTTGATACTACTCCAGATTTTTCTGGAACAAACGTTAATCCGCAAATAATTAGGGATTATGACGGTAAAGACATTGTTTTAAATGCTGATAAAAACATTGTGTTATCTCCAGATTATTTTGAAGATTTATTACAATATAAAGGTCAGACCCTTGTGACTACAGATGGTACTACGCTTTTAGGTGCAGATGATAAAGCAGGAATTACAGAAATTGTTACGGCAATGGAATTTTTAATTGCTCACCCAGAAATTAAGCACGGTAAAATTAGAGTTGGTTTTACTCCTGACGAAGAAATTGGTCGTGGTGCACATAAATTTGATGTTGAAAAATTTGGTGCAGAATGGGCATATACTATGGATGGTAGCCAAATTGGCGAGTTAGAGTATGAAAACTTTAATGCTGCTGGTGCTAACATTACAATACAGGGTAAAAGCGTACACCCAGGTTATGCTAAAGGAAAAATGATAAACGCCATTGGTATTGCTCAAGAAATTATGGCTGCTTTACCTAATAAAGAGGTTCCTGAACATACCTCTGGCAGAGAAGGTTTTTACCATATACATACTATTAAAGGAGAGATTGAAAATGCTGAATTAGGACTAATTATTAGAGACCATGACAGAAACTCTTTTGAAGACCGTAAAAAAGCACTAGAAACTATAGTTTTTAGATTAAATGAAAAATACAACAACTGTATAAAACTATCTATTAAAGACCAGTACTTTAATATGAAAGAAAAAGTAATGCCTGTATACCATATTGTAGAAACTGCAAAAGAAGCTATGGAAGCCTTAAATATTACACCAATTATAAAGCCTATACGTGGTGGTACTGATGGCTCACAACTAAGTTATATGGGACTACCGTGCCCTAATATATTTGCTGGCGGACATAATTTCCATGGTAAATACGAGTATGTTCCTGTAGAAAGTATGGAAAAAGCTGTAGAGGTTATAGTAAAAATATGCGAGCTTACAGCTGCTAAATAGTAGTATTAGCAACTTAAATAAACAAAAAAAGCATCGATATAAAATCGATGCTTTTTAATTTATACTAATTAAAGTACTACTTTTTTTCTGCTACTGGTTCATTTAATTTTCTGCTCATTTCCATAGAAATTGCTGATCTAGAAAACTTAATTTTACCAGACATAGTCTCAATTATACAAGACATATCTTTATCATTTAAATCAAAAATTTTACCGTGCATTCCGCTTTTGGTAATAACTTTATCTCCTTTTTTTAATTCTGTAGCAAATTTTTTCTCGTCTTTAGAACGCTTCATTTGCGGACGTATCATAAAAAAATATGCTACTATAAATATTCCTACCATTGGTAGAAATGGGTATTGCTCTAATATTTGATCCATTCTTTATTTTGTTGGTATAGACGCTGCTGCACCATTTTTAGGGTTAACAAAAGCTTTGATACGTAAAGTTTCTCTTCCTTTTGCTGTATTTGCAGTTACTGTTACTGCTTTAGTTACTTGGTTTTGACCAGATCCGTTAAACTTAACTAACAACTCACCAGATTCTCCTGGAGC
>NZ_JBDVAA010000104.1:0-16312 GCF_039943695.1 Cellulophaga sp.
ATTTGTTTTTTTAATTAAAATTAATTTTTAAAATGTTACAGTTCCTCTTTAGTTTCGACTAGTATAAAAAAAAAGAGAAAGCATCAAAAAACTACTTTTTTGAAATTTTCTCCATACTTAGGCAAAAACCTAAGTCCTTAAATATGACATTATTTTATTTTGGAAGAAAGAGAAAAATTCTAAAATATTGTCTTTATGCTGACTAATGTATTAAATTATTTTCAACTATAAAAAAATATTTCTTACTTAAGTGATGTGAAAAACTTCCTATAATTGATGTAAAGACCTACAAAATATGGAGGTGGTGATATAAAAAGTGGGTGTAAAAAAAATATTAGTGAAGATATATCATAATGTATTTCATCTATTAATCGATATTTTATGTAGATAATAGAATGTTGTGTAGGAATTTTTTAATCATAAAACTTAGAGTTTTGTTTTTTATAATTGTCCTAGTTTAATTCTATTCAAGATGAAATTTAGTTTTTGTTTATCACTTTTTTAATTTGATAAAAAGAATTATGTAAAAATTGTGATGTAAACCTACGCAATTGTGCTTTTTGTATAAGTATGTTGCTGCTTATACTGTATATTATATATGTTTGAGAATTTATGATGCAAGTAGTATTTTAAAAAACAAAAAAGCCTGTTGTATAAAACAACAGGCTTTGCATGTAATAAGTTAAATTCTTTATATATTAAAGGACTTCAACGTTTACTGCATTAGGTCCTTTTTTACCTTCTTCAACGTCATAACTAACTTTGTCTCCTTCAGCTATTTCGTGAGTTAATCCACTGATGTGAACAAAAACGTCTTTACCACCATCATCTGGAGTGATAAAACCGAAACCTTTAGAGTCGTTAAAAAATTTTACTGTACCGTTACTCATAATTTTATTTTTAATTTAAAGTGCAAAGATAGTATAATATCAATACAAAGTGATTTTTATTTTTTTTTCTAAACTCTAGGTAAATCGCCTTCTCCTTTTAATGGTAAAGTAGAACTTCCTGTTAGGTAAACATCTACGTGATGCGCAGCCTGTCTGCCTTCAGAGATGGCCCATACTATTAAAGATTGACCTCTTCTTTGATCGCCAGCTACAAAAATACCAGGTACGTTAGTCATATAGTTTTTTGCAGAGGCTTTAATATTTGTTCTAGGATCTGCTTCTAAGCCTAGTTGTTGAGCTACAGTCATTTCCGATCCTGTAAAACCCATTGCAAGCAAAACTAAGTCGCATTTCCATTCTTTTTCTGTTCCAGGAACTTCTTTTAGGCTTGGTCTTTGTCCTGGAGTTTTAATCCACTCTATTTCTGAGGTAATTAATCCTTTTAAATTACCATCTTTATCTCCAACAAATTCCTTGGTAGAAATGCTAAAGAAACGTTCTGCACCTTCTTTATGAGAAGAGCTTGTACGTAAACGCATAGGCCAAAACGGCCAAGGCTGGTCTGCAGGTCTCTCTGGAGTTGCTTTGCTCATAATCTCAAAATTAGAGACAGAAGTAGCACCATGGCGTATAGATGTTCCTATGCAGTCAGATCCAGTATCTCCACCACCAATAACAATAACATCTTTGTTGGTTGCTTTTATTTCTTCACCTAAATCTGTAATGCCATCTACGCGTTTGTTATTTTGTTTTAAAAAGTCCATTGCTTGTACAACACCTTTTAGTTCTGCTCCTTTTATAGGTAAATTTCTACGTACTGTAGCCCCACCAGAAAGTACAACAGCATCAAAATCTTTTTTTAAGGTGTTTGCATCAATATCTACACCAATATGTGTATTGGTTTTAAATACTATGCCTTCTTCTTTTAGTACTTCTAATCTACGGTCAATAACGTTTTTCTCCATCTTAAAATCAGGAATACCGTATCTTAATAATCCACCAACTTTAGCATCACGCTCAAAAACAGTAACCAAATGTCCGGCTCTGTTTAATTGTTGTGCAGTAGCTAAACCAGCAGGTCCAGACCCTACAACAGCAACTTTTTTACCTGTTCTAGTTTTTGGCGGTTGTGCAGTTATCCATCCGTTGGAAAAAGCAGTTTCAACAATGTTTTTTTCAATATTTTCTATAGACACAGGGTCTTCATTAATACCTAATACACAAGCTTCCTCGCACGGAGCAGGGCATAAGCGACCAGTAAATTCCGGGAAGTTATTGGTAGAGTGCAATATGCTTGCAGCTTTTTCCCATTTTCCCTTGTAAACGGCATCATTAAAATCTGGAATTAAATTTCCTAATGGGCATCCACTATGGCAAAACGGAACTCCGCAATCCATACAACGTGCACCTTGGTCTTTTAATTCAGTTTCCTTTAATGGTTGTGTAAATTCTTTATAATTTTTTATACGCTCTTCTACAGGAGCATAGTCTTCTATTTTTCTTTCGAACTCTAAAAATCCAGTTATCTTTCCCATAGTGCTTTATATTATGCTAGCTTTTTCTTCTTCTTCTAATCTTTTTAATGCTTGACGGTATTCTTCAGGGAATACTTTAACAAACATTGGTAAACTGTTTTCCCAGTTTTCTAGCAAGCGTTGTGCCAGAGGACTCATAGTGTAATTGTAATGGCTTTCTATAAGGTCTTTTAGTTCTGCAATATCATTGGCTTCATCTACAGAAAGTAAATTAAGAGCTTCTTTATTGCAGTTTTTTTCAAACGTTTTGTTTGGGTCAAATACATAAGCAATACCGCCACTCATACCTGCTCCAAAATTACGACCTACTTCGCCTAAAATTACAGCTACACCACCAGTCATATATTCACAACCATGGTCTCCAATGCCTTCTACAACAGTTTTTGCTCCAGAGTTACGAACGCAAAAACGTTCACCTGCTTTACCATTTATATAGGCTCTACCAGCAGTAGCACCATATAAGGTTACATTACCTGTAATAACATTGTCTTCCGGAATTATAGTGGCACCTTCCGGTACTTTTATTACTAATTTACCTCCAGATAATCCTTTTCCTAAATAATCATTAGTATTACCATTAACTGTCATTGTTAAACCTCTGGTTGCAAAGGCACCAAAACTTTGTCCGGCAGAACCAGTAAAGTTTAAACGTAGCGTGTTTATAGGTAAGCCTTTTGCACCATAGGTCTTAGAAATTTCATTACTTATAATTGCACCAACTGCTCTGTCTGTATTTTTAATAGGAAAATCTAAGGTTAGTTTTTCTTTTCTAAATAAAGATGGGTGTGCTTTTTCTATAATTTTAAACTCTATAGATTTATATATATCGTGCTCTTGTTTTTGTGTGTTGTGAAGTTTGGTATCTGCAGGTACATCTACTTGGTGTAAAATAGGAGTAAGGTCTATGCCTTCTGCTTTATAATGTTCTATAGCTTTGTTGCGATCTAGTTTTTGAACCTGACCTACCATTTCGTTTACAGTTCTAAAACCTAGTTGCGCCATTATTTCTCTTAGTTCTTGAGCAATAAAGTACATGTAGTTAACTACGTGTTCTGGTTTTCCTTTAAACTTTTTACGCAGTTCAGGATTTTGAGTAGCAATACCAACCGGACAAGTGTTTAAGTGGCAAACACGCATCATAATACAGCCAGAAGCCACTAAAGGAGCGGTAGCAAAACCAAATTCTTCTGCTCCAAGCAGACAGGCAATTGCTACATCACGACCTGTTTTTAGTTGTCCGTCGCATTCTACAACAACCCTGTTTCTAAGATCGTTCATCACTAAGGTTTGTTGTGCTTCTGCAACACCTAGCTCCCATGGTAAACCTGCGTGTTTTAAAGATGTTAAAGGAGATGCTCCTGTGCCACCATCGTGACCAGAAATTAATACAACATCTGCTTTTGCTTTTGCTACACCCGCAGCTACAGTACCTACACCAACTTCTGATACTAATTTTACGTTTATTCTTGCTTCTCTGTTAGCAGATTTTAAATCGTAAATTAATTGAGATAAATCTTCAATTGAATAAATATCATGATGTGGAGGAGGAGAGATAAGCCCTACATACGGAGTAGAGTTTCTTGTTTTTGCTATAGACGGATTTACTTTTGGTCCAGGCAATTGTCCGCCTTCACCAGGTTTAGCACCTTGTGCCATTTTAATTTGTATTTCCTTAGCACTTGTTAGGTAGTTAGATGTAACACCAAACCTACCTGAAGCAACTTGTTTTATAGCGCTGTTTCTCCAATCTCCAGTTTCGTTTTTATAAAAACGTTCTGCATCTTCACCACCTTCACCAGAGTTACTTTTGCCGCCAATACGGTTCATTGCAATCGCTAAATTTTCATGAGCTTCCTTGCTAATAGATCCGTAAGACATTGCTCCAGTTTTAAATCGCTTTACAATATCTGTCCATGGCTCTACCTCTTCAATAGGGATTGGGTCATAGTTAGAAAACTCAAACAAACCTCTAATGGTCATTAAATGTTTAGATTGTTCATTTATTAAACTAGAGTATTCCTTGTATGTGCTTGGTTCGTTATTACGAACTGCTTTTTGTAATTTGGCAATAGTAAGTGGGTTAAATAAGTGTTTTTCTCCATCTCTACGCCATCTATATGCGCCACCCATTTCTAACTCTAAATTAGCTGCTACTTCTTTAGTGTTAAATGCTTTTTGGTGTCTTTTTGCTATTTCTTTTTCTATTTGGTATAAACCAATACCTTGTATTCTTGTAGGTGTGTTTGGAAAATATTTATCTACCACTTTGGTGTTTATACCAATACACTCAAACAATTGGGACCCTCGGTAAGAGTTTAAGGTAGATATCCCTATTTTGTTCATAACCTTTAACACGCCTTTTCCAATACCTTTATTGTAGTTTTTTATAGCTTCATCAAAAGTAATGTCTGTAATGTCATTTTCTTCTATTTGTTCACCTATAATTTCGTTAACCAAATAAGGGTTTACAGCACTTGCTCCATAACCAAATAATAATGCAAAATGATGCACTTCTCTTGGCTCTGCAGATTCTATTATTACACTAAGTTTAGATCTTTTACCTAATTTTTGCAGTCCACTATTTACAAAAGATAATGCTAATAGGGCAGGTATAGGAGCATTGTCCTTGTTTACATTTCTGTCTGATAAAATGATAATATTTGTACCGTTATCTATTGCTTTAGATGCCTGGTCTAATATAGATGCTAATGCTTCTTCTAGGGCGTTGTGTCCACGTTCTATTTTGTACAGAATAGGAATAGATGTTACTTTGTAATCTGGACTAGCGTCATAGTTTTTTATCTTATCTAAATCTTCTTTAGATATTACAGGATTCTGAATTTTTAATTTACGACAGTGTAATTCTGAAAAGTCAAAAATATTATGATCACTACCAAGGGTTAAGCTAATATCTGTAATTAACTCTTCTCTAATACCATCTAAAGGAGGATTTGTTACTTGGGCAAATAGTTGCTTAAAGTAGTTGTATATAAGTTGTGGCTTTTCAGATAAAACGGCAATTGGCGTATCAGATCCCATAGAGCCAATAGGCTCTTTGGCAGACTTACCCATTGGTAATATAATGGTGTTTATATCTTCTAACGTATAGCCAAAAAGTGATTTTCTTTTCTCTAAGCTTTCTTCTCCTAAAAATAAAGGGCAGTCGTTATAAGGGATGTCTTTTAAATGCACCAAATTATTATCTAGCCATTTTTGGTAAGGCTTTAATTGAGCAATTTTTTCTTTTATTTCTTCATCATTAACAATACGGCCTTCTTCCATATTTACTAAAAACATTTTTCCTGGCTCTAAACGTCCATGAAACTCAATGTTTTCTGGTTCTATATCTACTACACCAGTTTCTGATGACATAATTACGTAGCCATCTTTAGTAACAGAGTATCTAGAGGGTCTTAACCCGTTACGGTCTAAAACTGCTCCAATATAGTTGCCATCTGTAAAAGGTACAGATGCGGGTCCATCCCACGGCTCCATCATACAAGAGTTATACTCGTAAAATGCTCTTTTAGCAGGAGACATATCTGGGTTTTTTTCCCATGCTTCTGGTACCATAATCATCATAACTTCTGGCAAGGATCTACCTGTCATTAGTAGCAATTCTACTACCATATCCATTGTTGCAGAATCTGATTTTCCTGGTAATATTATAGGAAGTATATTTTTTATTTCATCACCAAATAAATCACTCTTTAGTAGTTCTTCTCTAGAGCGCATTCTAGATACATTACCACGTAATGTGTTTATTTCTCCATTATGACACATATACCTAAACGGTTGTGCAAGATCCCAAGTAGGGAAGGTGTTGGTAGAAAAACGTTGGTGAACAAGAGCAAGTCTTGTAACCACTCTTGGATCCATTAAATCTTTAAAGTAAAATTTAATGTCTTGTGGCATTAAAAGACCTTTAAAAATAATGATTTTTGTAGATAAACTAGGAACGTAGAAAAATCCGCTTTCAGATAATTTAGAACTTAAAATAGTATGCTCTGTTACTTTACGAGCAATGTATAGTTTAAGGTTAAAAGCAGCATAATCTTGAGAACTATTTTCTTTAGCAATAAATATTTGCTTAACAAATGGCTCTGTTTCCATAGCTATGCGTCCTGGAACATTTTTGTTTACAGGTGCATCTCTCCAGCCTAACAATTGTAGGCCTTGCTTTTTTATGTTTTCTTCAAATACAGAGATACAAAAATCTCTTTGGTTTTCTTTTTGAGGTAAAAAGATGTTTGCAACAGCATATTCACCTGGTTCCGGTAAATTAAAATTACAAACCTCTACAAAATAATCATGTGGTATATCTATTAAAATACCAGCGCCATCTCCTGTTTTGCCATCAGAACTAACAGCACCACGGTGTTCTAGCTTGTCTAATATCTCTAAAGCTTTATGTATAATGTCGTTAGACTTCTTTCCTTTTAAGCTACAGATAAAACCAGCTCCACAATTATCATGTTCAAAATCCGGTAGGTATAACCCTTGTTTTTTCAGCTTCATAAATTATCACATTTTTTCAAATATATTATAATTGTTAAATTATGTTTAAAGAATAGGTGATAACCTAAAAATTAATTCATCATTTTCAGTGTATTGATAAATTAAATGAAATTTTAAATTTTTAAGGGTATGTAAATTATCAAATTCACAATGTTAATTTTTAGAATAGATATAAAAAAAGCTGCGCAATAAATTATTGCACAGCTTTTGTGTTAAAACAAACGTATCTTTCTAATTAATCTCTTAAAATGCTTCTAGAGATTACTATTTTCTGAATTTCAGAAGTACCTTCGTAAATCTGTGTAATTTTAGCATCTCTCATTAAACGCTCTACGTGGTAATCTTTTACAAAGCCATTACCACCGTGCACTTGTACAGCTTCTACAGAAACCTCCATAGCAACTTTAGATGCGTATAATTTAGCCATAGCTCCAGATAAATCATAATTCTCATGATTGTCTTTATCCATTGCAGCTTTGTAAACTAACATTCTTGCAGCTTCAATAGAAGTATGCATATCTGCTAATTTAAAAGCAATAGCTTGGTGGTTAGCAATCTCTGTACCAAATGCTTTTCTTTGTTTAGAGTATTTTAATGCTAATTCATAAGCACCAGCTGCAATACCTAACGCTTGTGCTGCAATACCAATTCTTCCGCCAGAAAGTGTTTTCATAGCAAATTTAAAACCAAAACCGTCTTCACCAATTCTGTTTTCTTTAGGTACTTTTACGTCGTTAAAAATTAAAGAGTGAGTGTCACTACCTCTAATTCCTAATTTATTTTCTTTAGGACCAATTTCAAAACCTTCAGCACCTTTTTCAACAATAAGTGCATTAATTCCTTTGTGACCTTTTTCTACATCTGTTTGTGCAATTACAAGGTAGTAATCTGCAGAACTACCATTGGTAATCCAGTTTTTAGTACCATTTAATATGTAATGGTCTCCTTTATCTATTGCTGTAGTTTTTTGTGATGTGGCATCACTACCAGCTTCAGGCTCAGATAAACAAAAAGCGCCTATGCTTTCTCCTGTAGTTAACTTTGTTAAATATTTTTTCTTTTGTTCTTCGTTACCAAAAGTTTCTAGACCCCAACAAACAAGAGAGTTGTTTACAGAGACAATTACAGAGCAAGAAGCATCTACCTTAGATAATTCTTCCATTACTAGAACGTAAGATAGTGTGTCTAGACCGCTACCACCATATTTGGCATCAACCATCATTCCTAAAAAGCCTAATTCACCCATTTTTTTTACTTCTTCTTTAGGAAACCTTTGGGCGTCGTCTCTTTCAATTACTCCTGGTAATAATTCATTTTGAGCAAAATCTCTTGCTGCTTGCTGAATCATTAATTGTTCTTCTGTTAACTTAAAGTCCATCTTATTGCGATAATGTTAATTTATGTGTACAAATATAGGTTTATATTGTGATATATTCAACAGCATTGGGCTCTCTTTCTCCGTGTTTTAATGCTGTTCAACGTAAAATTAATGAAAAATTAATCATTCTATGACTGTTAAAAGTTTAAAAATGCCGCAATATTTTTATATTTGTTGAATTGAATTTTTATTAATTGATTTAATATCAAAATTATGAGACAGCAGTAACTCCCGTTTGGGAGGGATATTTTTAACACAATAGCGATGCATAAATAATGTTACATAATTTTACAATCAATTTAAAATGAAAGATTTACTACAAAAATACGAGGATAAACAACCTGAAATAGTTTTTAACTGGAAAGATTCTGAAACTGAAGCCGAAGGGTGGACAGTTATAAATTCTTTACGTGGAGGTGCTGCTGGTGGTGGTACAAGAATGCGTAAAGGTTTAGATATGAACGAGGTTCTTTCTTTAGCAAAAACTATGGAGGTTAAGTTTACAGTTTCTGGACCAGCAATTGGTGGTGCAAAATCTGGAATTAATTTTGATCCAAACGACCCTAGAAAAAAAGGTGTTTTAAAGCGTTGGTATAATGCTGTTGCTCCTTTGTTAAAAAGTTATTATGGTACCGGTGGAGATTTAAATGTAGATGAAATACATGAAGTAATTCCTATAACAGAAGATGCTGGTGTTTGGCACCCACAGGAAGGTGTTTTTAACGGTCACTTTAAACCTACAGAAGCAGATAAAATTAACCGTATAGGTCAATTAAGACTAGGAGTAATAAAAGTAATAGAGAGTAGTACATACTCACCATCTGTAGAGCGTAAGTATACAGTTGCAGATATGATTACTGGTTTTGGTGTTGCTGAAGCGGCAAAACATTTTTATGATATTTATGGTGGTACCATTAAAGGAAAACGTGCAATAGTACAGGGTTTTGGTAATGTTGGTGCAGCAGCGGCATATTATTTAAGCCAAATGGGAGCTAAAATAGTAGGTATTATAGATCGTGATGGAGGTGTAATTAATAAAGAAGGTTTTTCTTTTGATGAAATAAAAGAATTTTACCTTGCCAAAAACGGAAACACGCTTGTAGCAGAGAATATGATTCCGTTTGATGAAATAAATAAACAAATTTGGGGATTAGAAGCAGAAATTTTTGCACCTTGTGCAGCTTCAAGATTAATTACCAAAGAGCAAATAACACAGTTAATAGATACAGGCTTAGAAGTTATTACTTGCGGCGCTAATGTACCATTTGCAGATAAAGAAATTTTCTTTGGTCCTATTATGGAATATACAGATGAGCGTGTAAGTTTAATTCCAGATTTTATATCTAACTGTGGTATGGCAAGAGTATTTGCTTACTTTATGGAAAGAAGAGTAGAAATGAATGACGAGTTAGTTTTTCAAGACACATCTGAAACCATTAAAAAAGCAATGCAGAATGTATATAAAAACAACGCATCTAAAAAAGAGCTAAGTAAAACGGCCTTTGAGATAGCATTAAAACAATTAATATAAACTAAACTAAGAAGAAGAAGAATGGAGACCATTATAATAATTATTTTTTTTGTTGGTTATTTGGCAATAACCTTAGAGCACAATCTTAAAATAGATAAGTTAATACCTGCACTTGCAATGATGGCATTGTTATGGGCAGTAATAGCTTTGGCTCATATGCCAGTTTTTGAAGTTGATGCGGCTTTGCGAGAATTAGCGCCTAGCCACGTAGATGAAATTTTACTGCATCATTTAGGTAAAACGGCAGAAATATTGGTCTTTTTATTAGGAGCAATGACCATTGTAGAAATCATAGATTACTTTAATGGCTTTGCAACAATCAAAGGGTTTATAAAAACAAAAAGTAAACGTAAATTATTATGGTTGTTCTCCATTCTTGCTTTTATCTTATCAGCAATTATAGATAACCTAACAGCTACAATTGTATTAATAACAATTTTACAAAAAGTAATTAGAAACAAAGAAACTCGTTTGTGGTTTGCTGGTATGATTATTATTGCGGCTAATGCAGGTGGTGCTTGGTCTCCTATTGGTGATGTTACTACAACAATGCTTTGGATTGCAGATAAGGTTTCTGCAGCGCAATTAGTAGAACACGTATTTGTACCGTCTGTAATATGTATGGTTGTACCAACATTTATAGCTAGTAGATTTAAAGCTTTTAAAGGTAATATTGAAGATGTTGAAGAAGCAGATAGTGAAAAGAAATCTAAATTTGGATCTACAATGTTATACTTAGGTTTAGGGGCTATTGTTTTTGTTCCTTTCTTTAAAACAATAACACATTTACCTCCTTATGTAGGTATGATGCTTTCTTTAGCTATTGTTGCAACATTTGCAGAAATATACAGTAATTCTAAATTTAGTATTTCTAATGTAGATGGTGAAAGTGAAGCTGCTTCTCATCACAGTCCAGTTCACCATTCTTTATCTAAGATAGAGTTGCCAAGTATCTTATTTTTCTTAGGTATTTTATTAGCAGTGGCTGCATTAGAATCTTTAGGTATGTTGTTTCACTTTGCAGAAAACTTAAATGCTGCAATTCCAAATTCAGATTTTGTTGTAATGTTATTAGGTGCAGGTTCTGCAGTTATAGATAACGTTCCGTTGGTAGCAGCAAGTATTGGTATGTTTCCACAAGGTATGGATGATCCATTATGGCACTTTATTGCATATTCTGCTGGTACAGGTGGTAGTATGTTAATAATAGGTTCTGCTGCAGGTGTAGTTGCAATGGGTATGGAAAAAATAGATTTCTTCTGGTATTTTAAGAAAATAGCTTGGTTGGCATTAGTAGGATTTTTAGCAGGTGCTGGCTGTTTTATTTTAATTAGAGATTTTATACTAAACGCATAATTTTATTTGCAAAATAACGTTATAAGAGCAACTTAAATACTGGAAAATATATGTTATTGTTTCAAGATGCTGCTAATGAGGTGGTAATGGGAGAAAGTGTATCCGAAGAAAAAACACTATCGGTAATAGATTTAATTGTAAATGGTGGTGCAGGAAGTATTATCATTATAGGAATTTTAGCAATTCTATTATTTGTTGCTCTATATATTTATTTTGAAAGAATCTTTGCAATAAAGGCTGCTTCTAAAATTGATAAAAATTTTATGAATCAGATTAAAGATCATATAACAAATGGCAAGCTAGATGCTGCCCGTATGTTATGTGCGCAAACAGATTCTCCAGTTGCAAGACTTACTGAAAAAGGGGTTTCTAGGATAGGAAAACCTTTAGATGATATAAATACAGCAATTGAAAATGCTGGAACATTAGAAGTATATAAGTTAGAGAAAAATGTAAGTATTTTAGCTACTGTTGCTGGTGCTGCACCAATGATTGGTTTCTTAGGAACTGTAATTGGTATGATTTTGGCATTCCATGAAATGGCATCTGCAGGCGGACAAGCAGAAATGGGTTCTTTAGCATCTGGTATATATACGGCAATGACAACAACTGTTGCAGGTTTAGTAGTAGGTATTATTGCCTATATTGGGTATAATCACCTTGTAAACAGAACAGGTAAGGTTGTACATGCAATGGAGGCAAACGCTGTAGACTTTTTAGATTTATTAAACGAACCACTTTAAATTCCTTTAGATGAAATTAAAAGGAAGAAATAAAGTAAGTCCAGACTTTAGTATGTCGTCTATGACGGACATCGTGTTTTTGTTGTTGGTATTTTTTATGTTAACATCAAACGCGCCAAATGCATTAGATCTGTTGCTTCCAAAGGCAAAAGGGAAGTCAACCAACACACAAAATGTATCTGTAAGTATTAATAAAAACTTAGAGTATTTTGTGAATAGTGAAAAAATAAACGGGAAGTATATTGAAATTGAATTAAAGAAAGCACTAGAAGGTCAAGAAAAACCAACAATTATTTTAAGGGCAGAAGAAACAGTGCCTGTTAAAGAGGCAGTAAACGTTATGGATATTGCCAATAAAAATAATTACAAGGTTATCTTAGCTGTGCGAGCTAAATAATGTCGTTCTTAGATACCAAACACAAGAAAAAATCTTTTACGCTTACAACTTTGTTGCTAAGCGTACTCTTGTTGTTGCTTTTTTATGTTGGGTTAACTTATATGGATCCACCAGAAGAAAAAGGTATTGCGGTTAATTTTGGCCAGATGGATTTTGGTAAGGGTAACGTGCAACCAAAAGAAAAAATAAAGTCTGAACCAGTAAAAACTACCAAAGAAGTTGTAGAAGAACAGCAAGAAGAGGTAAAGCCAGTTGCAGAACCAGAAGTGCAGCAAGAATCTGCGCAGGAAAAGGCTGCAGAAAAATTGGTTACACAAGATAACGAAGAATCTATTTTAATAAAGCAAAAGCAAGAAGCTAAACGCAAGGCAGATGCTGCAGCAAAAAAAGCCAAAGCAGAAGCAGAGCGTAAAGAGCAGCAACGTGTTGCAGCAGAAAAGGCTGAAGCAGAACGTAAACGTAAAGCAGAACAGGCTAAAAGAGATAAGGTAGATAACCTTTTTGGTGGTTTAGCTAAGTCTGACGGTAAAGCTACCGGAGGTGAAGGAGATGATAATAAAGCTGGTGACAAGGGGAATCCGCAAGGAAACCCATATGCAACTAGTTACTATGGTTCTCCTGGATCTGGAAGCGGTGGTTCTGGTTACGGATTGTCAGGACGAAAACTTTTAAATAAAGGCCAGGTTAAGCAAGATTGTAATGAGGAGGGTAGAGTAGTAGTAAAAATAGTAGTAGACCGTAATGGCAAAGTGCTATCTGCAACTGCAGGTGTAAAAGGTACTACTAATAACCACCCTTGTTTGTTAAAACCAGCAGAGGCAACAGCACGTTTACATAAATGGAATTTAGATACTAAGGCACCAAGCAGACAAATAGGATTTGTTGTTGTAAACTTTAAATTAGGAGAGTAATTATCTAAAATTACTTTAATTTTACTTCTTATTTACTCAATTTAATAAACTTTAATGACATATAGCCAAACGTTAGATTGGATGTTTGCACAACTTCCAATATACCAAAACAAAGGAAAATCTGCGTTTAATGGTAAGTTAGATAATATAAAGCTATTTTCTAAAGCTTTAGGCTCTCCAGAAAAACAGTTTAAAAGTATACACGTAGCAGGTACCAATGGTAAAGGCTCTAGTAGTCATATGTTGGCGTCTATTTTACAAGAGGCAGGCTATAAAGTTGGTTTGTATACTTCTCCGCATTTAAAAGATTTTAGGGAGCGTATTAGAATTAATGGCGATAAAATTCCGCAAAGTCACGTAATAAACTTTGTAGAAGATAATATGTCTTTTTTTAAAGCGCATAAACTCTCTTTTTTTGAGATGACAGTAGCAATGGCTTTTGCATACTTTGCAAATGAGAATGTGGATATTGCAATTATAGAAGTTGGTTTGGGCGGAAGATTAGATTCTACCAATATAATTACACCAGAGGTTTCATTAATAACAAACATAGGGTTAGACCATACAGATTTATTAGGAGATACTCTTGAGAAAATTGCTGTAGAAAAAGGAGGAATTATTAAAAATAATATTCCGGTTGTAGTAAGTGAAAATCAAACGGAGACTGCAACAATTTTTAAAGAAATTGCAAATTTAAAAAATGCACCAATATTTTTTGCAGATTCTATTTTGGTAAAAACATACAAAACATCTTTGTTGGGTAATTATCAGCAAAAAAATATAAAAGGTGTTTTAGCTACACTTAAGCAATTAAAAGAATTTGCAATTACTAATAGTGCAATTGAAAAAGGGCTGATAAATGTAGTAGAAAATACCGGATTAATGGGTAGGTGGCAACTTTTACAAGAGCAACCTAGGGTAATTTGTGACACAGCACATAATAAAGAGGGCTTAAGTTTGACTATAAAACAGTTGGAGGCACAAAAATACGAGTCGCTTTTTATTGTCTTGGGAGTTGTTAAGGATAAGAATTTGGATGCTATTTTACCTCTTTTTCCAAAAAATGCAAATTATTTTTTCTGTTGTCCAAAAATAGAAAGAGGGTTAAATGCAGAGGAGTTAAAAGGTGAAGCAAGTGGTTTTTTGTTGCAGGGTAATGCTTATTCGTCTGTAAAAGAAGCACTTGAAAAAGCAAAATCTTTAGCAAAAAAAGAAGATTTAATTTACGTTGGAGGCAGCACTTTTGTTGTTGCAGAAATAGTTTAATTTTTTTTCATTTTTTATTTGCGAGAAATGAAAAACAGTTATATATTTGCACTCGCAATACGGAAAACAAATTTCTAAATTGTGAATGAGGGCTCTTAGCTCAGTTGGTTCAGAGCACCTGCCTTACAAGCAGGGGGTCACTGGTTCGAATCCAGTAGGGCCCACAGTAACAAAAAGCTTCCGATTTATCGGGAGCTTTTTTGTTTTATATCATTTTAATAGAATAGATTCTTAATCTGTCATTATCTTTAAAAAATGACTATTTATCAAAATAAATCCAACTATTATTTCTTTGTTAACAGTAGGTTTCGGTATTTTTGATTATTTTAAAAAATAAATTATCAATATTAGATAATTAGTGTTAAACGTTTGAAATTACTGTAATTGAGGTGTTCTTAGTTTTCCTTTTTTCTACCTTTACGTTATATTAACTTAAAACTATATATTTTGAAACAAAGAGTAATATTATTAGTCGGTATTTTAATTAGTACTATGTCTTATGCTCAATTTGAAATTTCGGCAGGTACAGGTTATGCAATAGGAAGCGCCGAAATGAAATTAGGAACAGAAACAACAGCAACAAGTGTAGAGAATACTTATGGTAGTTATGGTGAAGGTGTAAACTTTCAACTAAGAGGAACTTATTTTTTTAATGAAAAAGTTGGTTTAGACTTAGGTGTAGGTTACTTAAATGGTGCAGATCATACAATATCAAGAGTAGATATTCCTAGTAGAAATATAGATGTAGATGCAATTGCTAGAGGTAGAGCTTTTGGGGCAACTGTTGCTGTAGCTTATAAGTTTACAGATAACTTTTATGGTCGTGTTGGTGCTTTGTTAAAAGTAGCAGGGAAAACAGAAGCTGTAGTTTTTAATAGTACATTATTATCTGAAGAAGAGAGAGCTCCATATAGTCTTCCTGAAGGTTCTTATTCAGAAACTAATTATGTAGAAGATTATCACGGTAAGTTTCCATTAGGTTTTGTTGGTGCCTTAGGCTATAAGTTTCCTATAGACAACAACTTTAGTATTTACGTAGAAGCAGAATACTACGGTATTAGCTTAAAGCGTAAGGATTCTGAATTACAAGAGTTCAATACTAACTTATTTACTCCAGATGGTAATATGGTTGCAGAAGGTGTTTATACTTTAGATAACTTGCCTCCAGGTTATGTTAAAAAAACCAACTATGTAGATGAGTTAAGAAATGACAATACAGATCCGTCAAAAAAATTATCACAAAAAGTACCTTATTCTTCTTTTGGTATTAATGTGGGTGTAACATATAAATTTAAAAAGTCTGCTAAAAAACAGTAGTACTTTTAAATCTAAATTTTTAAAAAAGCTTCTAAAATGTATTTAACATTTTAGAAGCTTTTTTTATTTTAACGCAGTACTAACTTTATAATATTGTGTTATGTTAATTGTTAAGTTTTTGTGATTAGATTGTTTATTGCTTTACTTCTAGAGCCAGTATTTATAACTTAGTAAAAGTAATATTAGATGATTAGTGTAAATGTTATGCATAATAAAAATACTTTTTATTGATTTTTTTTAACCTATAGTGCACCAAACATGGTGTTTGTCTAAAAACTATCAAATTATATAAAAAGACTTTTAATCTTTGATTTAATTAACCCCAAAATAAATTAAAAGAGCATGTTAAAAAGTAATATTGATAAGGCTACAGGTTTTGAAAAAAGATTTGAAAATATAAATACGGTTGTTTTTAAAAACTCTACAAACGCATCAAAATCCGTAGCAAATGAAATTGCAAATTTAATTAG
>NZ_JBDVAA010000105.1:0-29514 GCF_039943695.1 Cellulophaga sp.
CAGATTGGCTTTTTAGAGCTATGCCACTAAAAATATGGTTGCCTTCTAAATATGATATTCCTGTTGTAGGAAACTCTTTATTACAACAAGAGTGGATGCATTATTTTATGAGTTGGTCAGGAATGTTGTATGATCTTTTTATTCCGTTTTTATTGCTTTACAAAAGAACTAGAATCCTAGCCTTTGTTGCTGTTGTAGTTTTTCATTTGTTTACAAGAATATTGTTCCCAATTGGGATGTTCCCGTATATAATGATTGTAAGTAGTCTTATTTTTTTTAGTGACAACTTTCACATAAAAATCATCAATTACATAAGAAAAATTATTTCTAAGTTACCTGTTGCTATAAATAAAAATATAGTTGTTGTAAAGGATAAAAATATATTTTCTATCAATAAAAAAAGATTAACATTAGGAGTTTTAGCTGTGTTTTTTTTCATTCAGTTATTGCTGCCATTTAGGTATTTATTGTATCCTGGAGAGCTTTTTTGGACAGAGGAAGGATATCGTTTTTCATGGCGTGTAATGCTTATGGAAAAAATGGGCTATGCTAATTTTAAAATTGTAGATAGTAAAACTAAAAAGCAATTTTATGTAAATAATGCAGATTTTTTAACGCCTTTTCAAGAAAAGCAAATGAGCACTCAACCAGATTTTATTGTGCAATACGCGCATTATTTGGGAGATCATTTTAAAAAACAAAACCATAATAATATTCAGGTTTTTGTAGAGAGTTATGTAGCATTTAATGGCAGATTAAGCAGACCGTATATAAATCCTAAGGTAGATTTATATAAAGAAAAAGATTTATTAAAACACAAAACGTGGATTTTACCATTTAACGATGAAATTAAAGGATTTTAAAATAATAGTACTACTTATATTTTGTAACGCATCTCTTTATGCTCAGTATAAAGTTTCAGGAACCGTTACATCTAAAGAAAATAATTTACCTATAAATGGTGTAGAAATTTTTAATAAAGCCAAGGGTAAGCTTTCTGTTACCAATAACAAAGGTTATTATGAGTTTACTACAAATGATAAACAATTAGAAATTGTGTTTTTTTCTTATGAGTATAACATAGAAGAAGAAATAGTAAATGTGGTAGGTAATACTGTATTAAACAAACAACTATCTGCTGTAGAAATAGAATTAACTGAAGTTGAAGTTGTGGCAAGAAAGGCTCAAATTTTTAACTTAAAGCGGTTACAGGATGTTGTGGGTACATCTATATATGCAGGTAAAAAAACAGAGGTTGTTTTGGTAGGCGAGTCAGTAGCAAATTTAGCATCTAATAATGCTAGGCAAATATATAGTCAGGTTGTTGGTTTAAATATTTTTCAGAATGATGATGCTGGTTTGCAATTAAATATAGGAGGTAGAGGATTAGATCCTAATAGAACATCTAACTTTAATACAAGACAAAATGGGTATGATATTAGTGCAGATGTTTTAGGGTATCCAGAGAGTTATTATACACCACCAGCAGAAGCTTTAGAAGAAATCCAGATAATTAGAGGTGCTGCTTCTTTACAGTACGGAACTCAGTTTGGCGGACTGGTTAATTTTATTACAAAAAAACCAAATCCGACTAAAGAAATAGAAGTTTTAACAAGGAATACTATTGGTAGTAACAATTTATATACAAACTACACTAGTGTAAACGGAACTAAAAATAAAGTTAGTTATTATGCAAGTTTTAACTTTAAGGAAGGAGATGGTTTTAGGCCAAATTCATACTTTAACTCTAAAAACGCTTTTTTACATTTAGGGTATCAATTAAATACTAAAACTAAGTTAGAGGCAGAAATAACGTACTTAGACTATTTAGCTCAGCAAGCAGGTGGTTTAACAGATGCTATGTTTGCAGAAAACCCATACCAAAGTAATAGAGCAAGAAACTGGTTTGCTGTAAATTGGTTATTATATAGCATAAAACTAAAACATAAGTTTACAGAAAATGCAAGTTTGTCGTTTAACTTTTTTGGATTAAATGCATCTAGAAACGCTTTGGGTTTTAGAACCAATAGAGTAGACCAAGTAGACACAAATGAAGAAAGAGATTTAATAACTGGTGACTTTAAAAATTTTGGGTTTGAAACTAAGTTTTTAAACAAATACAGTTTATTTGGTAAAAAGGCAACTTACTTGGTAGGTGCTAAGTTTTATAAAGCAAACAATACATCTGTACAAGGACCAGGAACAAATGGTAGTGATGCTAACTTTTCTTCAGCAATAACAGATTATCCAAATTACGCAGCACAGTCTAATTATAAAAACCCAAATTTAAATGTTGCTTTTTTTGCAGAAAATATACTTTATATAAAAGATAATTGGTCTGTTACACCAGGCGTACGTGTAGAATATATAAAAACGGAAAGTGATGGTTTCTTTAAAAATATAAATACAGATGCTGCAGGTAACGTTATTTTAAATGAAACTGTAGAAAGTAGTGATAGCAACACTCGTTCTTTTGTATTGTTTGGTTTAGGGTCTAGTTACAAATTAAATAACTACGTAGAAATTTATGGTAATGCATCTCAAAACTATAGATCAGTAACGTTTTCAGACTTAAATATTGTTAATCCTTCTTTTATAATAGGAGATTTATCAGACGAAAAAGGATATACTTTAGATCTTGGTTTTAGGGGTAACTATAAAAATTACATCTCTTACGATGCTGGTATTTTTGGTCTTTTTTACAATGATAGGATAGGTTTATTAACAAAGGAATTAGATGATGGTAGCGTAAAGCAAGAAAGGACCAATGTAGGTGATGCACGTATTGTAGGAGTAGAGTCTTTAGTAGATTTTAATTTTAAAAAGATATTAAAAATGAATAGTAATTATAGCTTTAACTATTTTATTAATTCATCTATAATAAAATCTGAATACACAAAGTCACAACAAAACGGAATTAAAGGAAAAAGTGTAGAATTTGTACCAGATTTTAATTTTAAAACAGGTGTAAAATTTGGATATAAAAATTTATTATCTAGCATACAATACACAAGCTTAACAGAGCAATTTACAGATGCTAGTAACTCCAGGGAAGCTAGTTTAAGTGGTGTTAATGGTGTATTGCCAAAGTATAGTGTTTTAGATGTTTCCTTATCATATACCTACAAGTTTTTAAAGTTAGAAACAGGAATTAATAATGTATTAGATAAAAAATACTTTACAAGAAGGGCAACTGGGTATCCAGGACCAGGTATTATACCTTCATCAAACAGAAACTATTACGTTACATTGCAAATGAAATTTTAATTTTTATAATGACCTACAACGGACTACTAAGTACTTTTCCATCAGAAATTAAGCTGTTTATAGGAGCTTTTGTGGTAATCTTATCTATTGGTTTTTATACAGGTCTTTTATTTATTAATGAAACCACAGAAGCAAAACCAGCAGGCATTACAGAAAACTATTTAGGTAATGAAGAAGATGAAAATGGAGATGTGATGAAGTTTAAGAAAAGTAAGCGAGAAATGCTTACCACTGTGCATACACATATATTGTCTATGTCTTTTATCTTCTTTTTGTTAGGAGTTTTGGTATGGCTTACAAAACTTCCTAAAAAGCTAAAGCTGTTTTTAACAATGGAGCCATTTTTATCTGTATTACTAACATTTGGTGGTATTTATGTGCTTTGGTGTGGCATACTTTGGATGAAATATGTTATTATGATATCTGGTATATTAATGACCACTACTTTTACAGCTTCTGTAATGCTTGTTTTGTATCAATTGTGTAAAAAGCAAACTACAACCTAATTTTTGCCGTATAGTTTAGTAGATTTATACTACTATGCGTTACTTTTTAATTCTATTTTTTTTCTTTTTTTATATTGATAGCTCCGCTGCAGAATGGAAGAGTCTTAAACAATATCAAAAATTAACCGGAAGAAGTACACTTTTACATAAAGATTGGCTTAAAAAAGACCGATTAAAAAATACGGTTATTTGGCAACAGGCAAACAGCTTCAACCTAAAAAACAATTTATTTTTAGAATATGAAACTATAAAAGAAAGAAGAGATTTTTATAAGTGGTATGCATTGTCTGTAGAAGAAAAAGGGCATAAAGTTGTGTGGCCTAGAATGGCTCATTTTATTTCTACTAAATTAAATTTAGCAACTAGTTTTCCGTATAAATTATTTATAAAAAAGGAAGTTTTAGTTTCATCAGAAAAAGGAAGTGAAAAAGTATTTAATTCGGCTTTTAAAAGTATGTATAATTTGTATGTAAAGCCCACAGCTTTAAGTTTAGAAGAAAGTCTTGCTTGGGATAAAACTATTTTACACAAGGAGCAATACTTATGGGTAGATCCTATTTATATAGAAATGAGTGCTAAAACCTTAAAAAGAATAGAGCGTATAGCTAAAGGAAAATCTGTTTATGCTTTGGTTGTGCCTAAAAAAATACGTTTTAAAGGAGACTTCTTAAAACCAATAGAGAGGTATACCTATGCTATGCAAACGTTAAGAAAACATTGTGAAAACTCTTATTGGTAAATATGTGGTTGTTTACATATATAAATTGTATATTTGCACGCAATTAATCCTTAATTGCTATGCAAGCTCACCTAAATAAAATTGTTGGAGAAGGTCTTACTTACGATGACGTACTCCTAGTTCCTGCTTTTTCAGAAGTACTTCCTAGAGAAGTAAGTATAAAAGCAAAATTCACTAAAAATATAACTATTAATGTACCAATTGTCTCTGCGGCAATGGATACCGTTACAGAATCTCGTATGGCTATTGCTATGGCGCAAGAGGGCGGTATAGGTGTATTACATAAAAATATGACTATTGCAGAGCAAGCTGCTAAGGTGCGTAAGGTTAAGCGTGCAGAGAGTGGTATGATTATAGATCCGGTTACTTTACCGTTAGATTCTGTTGTACGCGATGCAAAAGCTAATATGAAAGAGTTTAGTATTGGTGGTATTCCAATAGTAGATAAAGAAGGAAAGTTAATTGGTATTGTTACCAATAGAGATCTTCGTTTTGAAAAAAATAACGACAGACCAATTTCTGAAGTTATGACTTCTAAAAATTTGGTAACTGTTAGTGAGGGTACTTCTTTGGCACAAGCAGAAGATATATTACAAGAAAATAAAATTGAAAAGCTACCAGTTGTAGATAAAGACAACAAATTGGTAGGTTTAATTACGTTTAGAGATATTACAAAGCTTACGTTAAAACCAATAGCAAATAAAGATACATATGGTAGGCTTAGGGTTGCTGCTGCTTTAGGTGTTACTGCAGATGCAGTAGAGCGTGCAGAAGCATTAGTAAATGCAGGCGTAGATGCAGTAATTATAGATACGGCTCACGGACATACTAAAGGTGTGGTGGCTGTGTTAAAAGAGGTTAAAAAGAAATTTCCAGACTTAGATGTTATTGTGGGTAACATAGCAACTGCGGAGGCTGCTAAATATTTAGTAGAAGCAGGTGCAGATGCGGTAAAAGTTGGTATTGGACCAGGATCTATTTGTACAACTAGGGTTGTTGCTGGTGTTGGTTTTCCTCAGTTTTCTGCTGTATTAGAGGTTGCTGCAGCTATTAAAGGTAGTGGAGTTCCTGTAATTGCAGATGGCGGAATTAGATATACTGGTGATATACCTAAAGCTATTGCCGCTGGTGCAGATACTGTAATGTTAGGTTCTTTATTGGCTGGCACAAAAGAATCTCCAGGAGAAACTATTATTTACGAAGGAAGAAAATTTAAGTCGTACCGCGGAATGGGTTCTGTAGAAGCTATGAAGCAAGGTAGTAAAGATCGTTACTTCCAAGATGTTGAAGATGATATTAAAAAATTAGTACCAGAAGGTATTGTAGGTCGTGTACCTTACAAAGGTGAGTTATACGAAAGTATTCATCAATTTGTTGGTGGTTTACGTGCAGGTATGGGCTACTGTGGTGCAAAAGATATAGAAACGCTAAAAGAAACAGGTAAATTTGTTAAAATTACCGCTAGTGGTATTAATGAAAGTCACCCTCATGATGTTACAATTACTAAAGAGTCTCCTAATTATAGCAGATAAACTTTATTTTATTTAAAACAAATGCAGTATAGCTTTTTTAGTTATGCTGCATTTTTTTTTGATCAAATTTTCTTATTTGCACATATTAATCGTAATATTGCAATAAACAAATTAAGTTATGGGTTTAGCCAAAACAGAAATATTTACAGAGGACCAAAATCAGATAGCAATTTATGCTAAAGCCTTTAGTCACCCAGCACGTGTAGCTATACTTCAACATTTATTTAAAATTAATGCCTGTATCTGCGGAGATTTAGTTGGAGTAATTGGTTTGGCGCAACCAACAATTTCTCAGCATTTAAAAGAATTAAAATTACTAGGTTTAATAAAAGGAAATGTAGAAGGTACTAGTGTTTGTTACTGCATACATCCAGAGAATTGGAAAAAAATGAAAGCTGTAATGAATCAGTTTTTAGATCAAGATTTAGAAGTAGACAATGGTTGTTGTTAAGTATAATTTAAAATAGAATAATATGAAATTATCAGAAGTTAAAGCAAATTTAAAGAGTTTAGATAAAATTGCATTTCAATTACCTAATGGTGATTTAGTACCTAGTCATTTTCACGTAACAGAAGTGGGTAAGGTTACAAAAAACTTTATAGACTGTGGAGGTACAGTTAGGAATGAGGAAGCTGTAAGTTTTCAATTATGGAATGAGCAAGACTACGACCATAGATTGCACCCAGAAAAATTGGTTAGTATTATAGAATTATCTGAAAAAGTTTTAGGAATTGAAGATTTAGATGTAGAAGTAGAATACCAAGGAGATACTATTGGTAGGTACGGATTAGATTTTGACGGAACTAACTTTTTGCTAACATCAAAATTAACAGACTGTTTAGCTAAAGATAAATGTGGCATTCCAGAAAAGAAAGAAAAAGTAAAATTAGCTAGTATACAAGCGTCAGGTAATAGTTGCGAACCAAATTCTGGTTGTTGCTAGAGTTAAATAATTAAATATTTTAAAATGATTTTTGAAGAAATTAATTCCTTTATCAGTAATTTAAAAGATGTAGCTGTTAGTGACGAGCGAAAGGTAGTATTGCAACCATTGGCTGACTTTGTGCAAGATAAAGTAGAAAAGGACCAAGAGGTACGCCTAAATTTTATATGCACGCATAACTCTAGAAGAAGTCATTTATCTCAGGTTTGGGCACAAACAATGGCGGCATATTTTAATATTAAAAATGTTACGTGCTATTCTGGTGGTACAGAAGCTACTGCGCTTTTTCCTATGGTGGCAAAAACGCTAAGTAATACAGGTTTTAAAATTGAAAAGTTAGCAGAAACAGACAATCCTATTTATAGTATTAAGTATGATGTAAATGCAGTTCCAATTATTGGTTTCTCTAAAAAGTATGATGATGATTTTAATCCTGATTCAGAATTTGCAGCAATAATGACTTGTTCACAAGCAGATGGTGGTTGCCCTTTTATTGCAGGAGCAGAAAAACGTATTCCTATAACTTTTGAAGATCCAAAAGCTTTTGATGGTACTCCACAACAAGCCGAAAAATACCAAGAGAGAAGTGAACAAATAGCTTCAGAAATGTTTTATTTATTTTCAAATATTAAAAAATAATGGCGGGTAAAAAATTAAGTTTTTTAGATAGTTATCTAACATTGTGGATTTTTATAGCAATGGTTTTAGGTGTTGGTATTGGTTATTTTGCACCTACTTTTCCTAATATTATAGATTCTTTTAGCGTAGGTACAACTAACATTCCTATTGCTATTGGGTTAATTATAATGATGTATCCACCCTTAGCAAAAGTAAACTATGCATTGCTCCCTAAGGTGTTTAAAAACACAAAAATACTATCAATTTCATTAATTCTTAACTGGATTATTGGTCCTGTATTAATGTTTTTTTTAGCTATTATCTTTTTACAAGATTATCCAGAGTATATGGTTGGACTTATTTTAATAGGTTTGGCGCGTTGTATAGCAATGGTTCTTGTTTGGAACGATTTAGCAGATGGTAGTAGTGAGTACGGAGCCGGGTTAGTAGCTTTAAACAGTATTTTTCAGGTATTTGCGTATAGTTTTTATGCTTGGTTGTTTATTACTGTTTTACCTCCTTATTTTGGTTTTGAAGGTGCCATTGTAGATATTTCTGTTGGTGCAATTGCAGAAAGTGTTGCTGTTTATTTAGGTTTACCTTTTCTATTAGGAATTTTAAGTAGACTAATACTAGTAAACTTAAAAGGAGAGGAGTGGTACAATACTAAGTTTATACCAACAATTTCACCACTTACATTAATAGCTTTATTGTTTACAATAGTACTAATGTTTTCTTTAAAAGGGGAGTTGATTGTAGAAATACCTATGGATGTGGTAATTATTGCAATACCATTATTAATATACTTTACTCTAATGTTTATTATTGGCTTTTTCTTTACTAAAGCAACTGGTGCTAGTTATGATAAAACTACGGCTGTAGCATTTACGGCAGCTGGCAATAATTTTGAGCTGGCTATAGCTGTTGCAATTGCTGTATTTGGCTTAAATTCTGGTCAGGCTTTTACAGGTGTAATAGGACCATTGGTAGAGGTGCCAGCTTTAATACTGCTTGTTAGAGTGTCATTTTGGTTAAGAAAAAAGTATTTTGCTAAAGCATAAAATATATGGTAAAACTATATTTTGTGTAACTTAGTCTTAAAATTAGATGTAGATGAAAAACGCTGTTTTAATATTGTTTTTGGTTATAACTTTTGGTTCTTGTAAAGAGCAAAAAGAAACTACTACTGCAAGTACAGTAAACTGGAATAAAAGAAGCGTAGATTATAAAATTTCAGATTCTTTAAAAGCAGGAAAAACATATTTGTCTGTCTATTCACAAGTTTATAGTCAATCAGAGCATACTACTCATGATTTAACGGCAACAGTAAATATGCGTAATACAAGTAATACAGATACGTTATATATTTTGCAAGCGGAATTTTATAATACAGCGGGTAAATTAATACGTAATTATAACAAAAAACCAATATATATTGCTCCTATGGAGAGTGTTGCAATTGTTATAGATGAACACGATAAAGAAGGAGGAACAGGAGGTAACTTTATTTTTGATTGGAAAATAAATAAATTGACTAGTAAGCCGCTTTTTGAAGGTGTTTTTATATCTACAAAAGGTCAGCAAGGGTTATCCTTTGTAACTCAAGGTAAAACTATAAAATAGTAAAATACAGCATAAAAAAAGCGCTCTAAATTAATTTAGAGCGCTTTTTTTATATTTATAAATATTGTTATTCGGCTTTAGTATCGTACTCTGCCCATTTCTTAGTTTTGTGTATATCTTCTCCAAAATATTTTGCTATTTTTAAAAACGGTTTAGGTTTTTGGTAACCAGGAACTGGAGAAAGCATTTGTTGTTTTTCGTCTAAAAAAATTGTTGTTGGGTAGCTCATCTTACCTTGCATTAAAGCAGCTGCAAACTCGTGGTAACCACTTCTTCCAGAGGCAACAAATTTATAAGTATTTCCTTTGTACTCTAATGGTTCTTTACGTTCACCATCTAGCTTTACCATATAATAGTTTTTAGCCATATATTTAGCTACTTCTGGATTTTGAAACGTATCAGCATCCATTTTTTTACACCATCCACACCAATCTGTGTAAACATCTATAAACATTTTTTTAGGCTCTTTATCTGTTTTCGCAAGTTCTACGGCTTCTTCCCAGCTCAACCACTTTACTTCTTGTGCATTTGTAGTAAAAGATGTAAATGCTAAAAATAGAATAGCACAAATTTTTATAGTGTTTATGGATTTGAATTTCATAGTATGTATTTTGTTTTTAGTCTATCAACCTTAAAAAAGCTAACGAAAAATATAAAAATTTATTTTACAAAGATAACTTACTCCCTGTTTACCGTGATATAATTTAACAGAAACAAGGGTAATATATGTATATATTATGCGATAAGTTTGCAGTATAATTAGCAAAGTTAAAATGAATATACAAAATATTTTCCCGTCATTATTGGTAGAAACACCTAAAGTTATTTTAGATAAGATTATAGCTCATAATGCTATAGATAATCAGCAAAACAAAGCTACAGTATTTTTAAATTTAAGTTCTGGTGTTTATATAGAAGGTACTCCAATTAAAATAAATACAGAAAATAATATTTTGGTAATTATTTCTGGTGAAGAAATTAGCTATGTGCAAATGGCACAAATAGATTGTATACGTATTAATAATTTTACTCGTTTTGTGGATCTTTTAACAGATGACACTTATTTTGAGGTGAAAGATGAATTGGTGCCTACACCATTAGAATTAAAAAGGAAACAAAGAGAAATAGAAGAGTTTTTAGAAACTACATTTGGTGTTAAATTAATAAACACAGTTTTAGAAGAAATAAAAGAGTCTAAGATTGAAAAGTACCAAATGCAAGAGTTTTTCTCTAGTTTACTACAAAGTATAAAAAACATTGGCGGGTATAAAGATGGTAAAGAAGCGTTAGAAAAGGTAAGTGTATTAACAATAGCGTCTACCAACAATAAATTAAATGTTAAGAAAAATACACAAGGTAATTTAGAATTAGAAGTAAATTTTAAAGAAAAATTTGAAGCTAATTTTAGAGAACAATTAGAAAATAAAATAGAAGATAGTTTGTAAGTTTAGTTGATGCTTTAAAAGGCAAAAGCCACTGTTTATTTAACAGTGGCTTTTTCTTTTTTAGTAAATAAATTTTTTACATCTACTTGGTTTTTTATAAGGTCATCTAGTGTTTCTCTTTCTCGTATTAAAATGGCTTCACCCTTGTGCCATAACACTTCTGGTGGTCTAAATCTAGAGTTGTAATTACTGGCCATTGTAAAACAATATGCTCCTGCATTACGAAAACATAGAATATCACCTTCAGATATTTCATTAATTCTACGGTTACTGGCAAAAGTATCGGTCTCGCAAATATAACCCACAACAGAGTAGTAACGTTCTCTGCCTTTTGGGTTAGATATATTTTCAATCTCGTGTGAAGATCCGTAAAGCATTGGTCTAATTAAGTGGTTAAAGCCAGAATCTATACTAGCAAATACAGTAGAAGTAGTCTGTTTAACTACGTTTACTTTAGCTAAAAAGAAACCAGACTCACTCACTAAAAATTTACCAGGTTCGAAAGCTAAGGTTAACTCTTTACCATATTCTTTACAAAAGGCATTAAATTTTGCACTTAATTTTTGTCCTAACTCTTCAACATTAGTTTCTATATCACCAGTTTTGTAAGGTACTTTAAAGCCGCTACCAAAATCTATAAAATCTAAGTTTTTAAAGTTTTTAGCAGTTTCAAAAAGTATTTCAGATGCGTATAAGAAAACATCAATATCTAAAATATCACTACCAGTATGCATATGTATGCCGTTAATATTCATTTTAGTTAGGTCTACAATACGTAACAAATGAGGAATCTGGTGAATACTAATTCCAAATTTAGAATCTATATGACCTACAGATATGTTAGAGTTACCACCAGCCATAACGTGCGGGTTAATTCTAATACACACAGGTATGTTTGGGTGTTTGCTTCCAAACTGTTCTAAAACAGACAAGTTGTCTATGTTAATACGTACACCTAATGCAGCAGCTCTTTCAATTTCTTCTAAAGAAACTCCGTTTGGTGTGTATATGATAGACTCTGGCTTAAAACCAGCTAAAAGTCCAAGTTCTACCTCTTGTATAGAAACAGTATCTAAACCGCTACCTAAAGAATTCATTAAGCGTAAAATAGATATGTTAGACAATGCTTTAGCAGCATAGTTAAGTTTTAATTTTTTAACACCCTTAAAAGCATTTGTTAGTCTTTGATATTGGGAAATAATTTTTTCCGAATCATAAACATAAACGGGATCTCCGTATGTTTTTGCAATTTTTAATAAATCGGATGCTTGCATAACTGTAATTGTTTATTTTTATAAGACAAAACTAAGATAGTTATTTCTAGGTTCAAAAAATATAGTTGCATTATTATTAAAAAATAACAATTTGTTATATATGTAACATTATTATGTTTTATTTCGATGTATCACTATAATAATAGGAAGCTAACCTAAAATTAATTAGAGAAATTGACCTTGGTTTCTTATTTTTGTACCAGAACAAAATATACCTAATATATATGAACCTTCACGAATATCAAGGAAAAGAGATTTTAGCAAGCTTTGGCGTACGTATACAACGCGGAATAGTTGCACATAATGCACAAGAAGCTGTTGCTGCTGCAAAGCAACTTACACAAGAAACTGGTACTGGATGGCATGTTATAAAAGCACAAGTGCACGCTGGTGGTAGAGGTAAAGGTGGGGGAGTTAAACTTGCCAAAAATTTAAACGAAGTAGAAGAAATTGCAGGTAACATTATTGGGATGAACCTAATTACACCACAAACTTCTGCAGAGGGTAAAAAAGTTCACCAAGTATTAGTAGCAGAAGATGTTTACTATCCAGGCGAAACTGAAACATCAGAATTCTATATGTCTGTACTGTTAAACAGAGCTACTGGTAGAAATATGATTATGTATTCTACAGAAGGTGGTATGGATATAGAAGAAGTTGCAGAAAGTACTCCGCACTTAATTTTCACAGAAGAAATAGATCCTGCAACAGGTTTACTAGGTTTTCAGGCACGTAAAATTGCTTTTAACTTAGGATTATCTGGTTTAGCATTTAAAGAAATGACAAAATTTGTTGCTTCTTTATACAAGGCTTATGTAGAGAGTGATTCTAGTATGTTTGAAATTAACCCAGTTTTAAAAACATCAGACAATAAAATTATGGCTGTAGATGCTAAAGTATCTATAGACGATAATGCATTATACAGAAGAAAGCAATACGCAGAAATGAGAGATTTGCGTGAAGAAAACCCTATAGAGGTTGAAGCTGGAGCATTAGGATTAAACTATGTAGATTTAGACGGTAACGTTGGTTGTATGGTTAATGGTGCTGGTTTAGCAATGGCTACTATGGATTTAATAAAGCAAGCAGGTGGTGAGCCAGCTAACTTTTTAGATGTTGGTGGTACTGCAGATGCTGCACGTGTAGAGGCTGCTTTTAAAATCATATTAAAAGATCCTGCTGTAAAAGCAATCTTAATTAATATTTTTGGTGGTATTGTACGTTGTGACCGTGTTGCTCAGGGTGTTATAGATGCTTATAAAAATATGGGAACTATAAATGTGCCAATTATTGTACGTTTACAAGGTACTAATGCAGATATTGCTAAAGAATTAATAGACAATTCTGGTTTAGATGTACAGTCCGCTGTACAGTTCCAAGAAGCTGCAGATAAAGTAAAAGAAGTTTTAGCTTAAGCTAAAAAAAGTTATACTAAAAAAGGGACAATCTAAAGATTGTCCCTTTTTTTATGCTTTAAAAAAAATATTATTTTTTCTTATTCTTATATTTTACGCTGCTTAAATCCTGAGACTTGTTTTTTTCTCTAACCTTATCTTTATAAATAGGTTTAGGTTTATTGTTTGCGTATATTTTTTTCTTTGGCAAGCTAGTTTTTCCTTTTTTAGCTAAAGCTTCAGCGGGTGTAGTAGGGTTATCCTTAGAACCACGTAAATATATAACCAGTCCGTTTAAAAAGTTACGTAGTATTTGATCTCCGCACTCCATATATTTAGGATGATCTTCTTTTCTAAAAAAAGCACCAAGTTCACTTGTAGTAATTTTAAAATCTACTAATTTTAATATTTCTACAATATCATCATCACGTAACATAAGCGCGACTCTTAATTTTTTTAGAGTATCATTATTCGTCATAAAAAATATTATTTTGCACAAAGTTACATTAAATATACCATTGATACATAATTGAGTATCAGTTATACATTTTCTATGCATTTTCTTGTCTGTTTTTTATAAAATGCACTATATTGCTGTCCAGAAATTTTGCTATGTCTATAGAAACCAATTATTTAAAAAAACTAAGTGTATTGCTAGATTTAATTGATTTAGCAAAGGTAGACGGATTAGTACAGTCTGAGTACGACTTTTTACTAGAAGTAGCAGAGGATTTAGGTGTAGACGCAGTTGTTTTAGATTCTCTTTTTGAGGCAAAAATAGAGCGTATTAAACCAGGTACAGAAGCTGAAAAAGTTAATCATTTTTTTAACTTAGTTAAATTAATGAATGTAGATGAAAAACAATCTATATTAGAAATTAATAAATTACACAAATTAGGATTAGGTATGGGCTTATCTCCAATGGCCATACAACAAGTGTTATCTATTATGCACAATTACCCAAATAAAGAAGTACCATTAAGTGTTATAGAAGAAGCTTTTAAAGCGCAACAGAACTAGCAACCCATCTAATTTTTAATATTTACAACGGTAACTGTATCTCTCTTTTTGTTTGATATGGTTTATTTTGGCGTGTTTTATTTTGAAAACAAGTCATTTTGTCATTGTTAAACGGTGTTTTGGTGTCAAAAAGTCATAACACCTATATTGGTATAACATTTGAAAAGTAACATAACAAGAATAAATATTAAAATTTAAAATTGTTAGTTATGAGTTTAGTTAAAAGAAATACAGTTTTTCCTTCATTATTAAATGAAATATTAAATACAGATTGGTATGGTGGTTTAGAGAATAATTCACCTAATACAGCACCAGTTAACATTAAAGAAAACGAAAAAGATTATACCATGGAGTTACTAGCTCCAGGTAGAGAAAAAGAAGACTTTAATATAGAAGTAGATAAAAATATTTTATCTGTGTCTGTAGTAGATGAAAAAGTAAATACAGATGTAAAAGAGAAGTTTTCTTTAAAAGAATTTAGCGTAAAAAGTTTTAAAAGAACCTTTAGTTTACCAGATACTATTAATGAAGATAGTATTAATGTAACCTATAACAATGGAATTTTAAAATTTACATTACCTAAAAAAGAAGAAGCATTACCTAAGCCAAAAAGGCTAATAGATATTGCATAATAGGTTTTAAATATTGTTTTACACGCTAGGTAAAACAATATTAGATTTGGTTGGTTAGTTTTTGTAAAATGCCCTAAGCTTGGTTGCTTAGGGCATTTTTTATTTTTCTTGTAATGCTTTTATTTCATCTCTTAATTTAGCAGCTTGCATAAAATCTAATTCTTTAGCAGCTTTTTCCATAGCCTTACGTTTTTCACGAACCATTTTTTCTTTTTGGTCTGTAGTTAAATACGCCATATCTGGTTCTGCAGCTCTTGCTTCTTCTTTTTCAAAATGATAAGTAGAAACAGAATTTTGAGATAAAGCACTATCCAAACTCTTATTTAAAGCCATAGGCTTTTTATTATGTTTAGTGTTGTAAGCAATTTGTCGCTCTCTTCTGTAGTTAGTCTCATCAATGGTTTTTTGCATACTAGCAGTAATTTTATCAGCATACATAATAGCCTTACCATTTACATTTCTTGCAGCTCTACCAACTGTTTGCGTTAAAGAACGTGCACTACGCAGAAAACCTTCCTTATCAGCATCTAAAATAGCAACTAAAGACACCTCTGGTAAATCTAACCCTTCTCTTAAAAGGTTTACACCAATAAGCACATCAAATAAACCTTTACGTAAATCTTGCATAATTTCTACTCGCTCTAGAGTGTCTACATCACTGTGTATATAACGGCAACGTACACTAATACGGTCTAAGTATTTAGCCAGTTCTTCTGCCATACGCTTGGTAAGTGTAGTAACTAAAGTGCGCTCATCTTTTTCAATACGTAAGTGTATTTCTTCTACCAGATCATCTATTTGGTTTAAACTAGGTCTTATTTCTATAATTGGGTCTAACAGGCCAGTAGGTCTAATTACTTGCTCTACATACACGCCACCACTTAATTGTAATTCATAATCTGCTGGTGTAGCACTTACGTGTATTACCTGGTTTTGTATCATTTCAAACTCTTCAAACTTTAAAGGTCTGTTATCCATAGCAGCAGGCAATCTAAAACCATATTCTACCAAGTTTTCTTTTCTACTTCTGTCTCCACCATACATAGCGTGTACTTGTGGTACAGTAACGTGACTTTCGTCTATTACCATTAAATAATCATCCGGAAAATAATCTAACAAGCAAAAAGGTCTAGTTCCTGGTAGTCTACCATCTAAATATCTAGAGTAGTTTTCTATACCAGAACAATAGCCAAGTTCACGTATCATTTCTAAATCAAACGTAGTACGTTCCTCTAAACGTTTCGCTTCTAAATGTTTACCAATTTCCTTAAAATAATCAACCTGTTTAACCATATCTGCTTGTATAGCGTGTATGGCATTTTGTAAAATATCTGGCGATGTTACAAACATATTAGCAGGGTAAATTGTCAAGTTTTCATACACCTCTAGAACCTTATTATGCAAAGGATCAAAAGCTTCAATTTCTTCAACTTCATCACCAAAAAAATGAATTCTAAATGCGTGGTCTGCATAACTAGGAAAAACATCTACCACATCTCCCTTAACTCTAAAATTACCATTTCTAAAATCTTCTGTAGTTCTAGAGTATAAACTTTGTACTAATTGATGTAAAAATTTAGTTCTAGAAATAACCTGATCTTTTTTTATAGAAATTACATTTTTTTGAAACTCCACAGGGTTACCAATACCATACAAACAAGACACAGACGCAATAACAATAACATCTCTACGCCCAGAGAGTAGGGAAGATGTTGCACTTAAACGCAATTTTTCTATGTCCTCGTTTATAGACAAATCTTTCTCTATAAAAGTACCTGTAGTTGGTATGTATGCCTCTGGCTGGTAATAATCATAGTAAGACACAAAATACTCTACAGCATTTTCAGGAAAAAACTGTTTAAACTCAGAGTACAACTGTGCTGCCAGCGTTTTATTGTGTGCTAAAACCAAGGTGGGCTTTTGTACCTTTTCTACCACATTTGCCACCGTAAACGTTTTTCCAGAGCCTGTAACTCCTAATAGAGTTTGGTGTTTTTCTCCTTCATTTACCCCTTTAACCAACTCCTTAATTGCTTGTGGTTGGTCACCAGTAGGTTCAAATTTTGATACAACTTTAAATTTCATAGATTAAAAGTAACAAATACCGCAATAAAAGCATACAAATAAGTAATGTATTTTGGGCGCTCGGGCGGGCTTTACGCTATACTCCGTTTTGCCTATCGGCAAATACGTGGTGCCGCTTCAATCCCTAGCGCAGCTTATCGTTTTAAAGAAAAATGACCGTTAAAGTCTCTGCCATTTTCAAGCTTAGCTCTAAACCAATAGTCAGACTCAGGAACGGGAATCCCTTTGCTATCGCCATCCCAACCGCTAGAACTGGGGTCTATTTTAGCAACAAGCACACCGTATCTATCAAAAATATAAATATCACTTTTAGCTAAAAAAGTAGAACTAATACCACTAATTTGCCAAGTATCATTAATAGCATCACCGTTAGGAGTAAACGTTTTAGGGTAGCCAATTACAGAAACTTCAAAAGGAGCTGTAGTTCCGCATCCTTTTTTATCTCTAACAAAAACCTCTAAAATACCTGTAGGCACATTAGTAAAAGTGTTGCTATCTTGGTATGGACCAAGTGGATTTAGAATTGCATATTCGTAATCACCATCACCAGTAACAATAATACTAATACTATTGTTGTTACTTAAATCCTTAACCTCTACATTAGTAATTACAGCTATGTTAGACGGCGTAACTTTAAACTCTTTACTATTAACACAATTTAGTGTACCACCATTGTAACTGTAACCAACCTCTAATCTGTAGTTTCCAACAGCAGTAATAGTTGCGTTTGCTGTATTAGAAATTAAATTTTCAGTGCCATTAGCTTCAATTTTTAACCATTGGTACATATCAAATCTAACTTCTGCATTTAGTCCTAAAACAGGATTGTCTGTACATAAAAAATACTCGTCATTAATAACAACTTCTGGAGTAGGTTGTACAATTAAAGTAATTTCTTCTACGCCTTGGCATTGATTACTAGCTTCTAATCTGGCATATAAAGTTGCCGAAGTAGAAATATAATCCTCACCAGAAATAGGATTAAATTCTAAAGAAGCATCTTCAATAGAAACATAAAAACTAACTTCTAGTCCAGGGTAATCTTTAGTTTTTATGGCGTCTAGGTTAAAAGAGCCTGTTTTTTCTGTATCTAAAGCATCAACATCACACGCATAATATGGTAATCTAGTTGGTAAACTACTTGTGGTAGGTTGTACTTCTAAAATTAACTCTGCGAAAACAACACAGTTGTTTTCGTTAGTAACACTGGTATATATGGTTTGCTTAGTAGCCGTTGTGTTTCTGTAACCAATTGGGTTTGTAATTGGAATGTTAGCATCACGATCTGTTATTGATGCGTAAAAATTGACCGTATTTTCTGCAATACCATTGGAAATATCAAAACTAGCTTGCTCTAGATTAAAACTAGCAAAACCATCTGTAGAATTGCTATCTAAATCGCACTGTGTTAAAGTAGTGTTTAAGGCAATAGGTAATGTGTTAATATTTACTTGTGCTTCTCCAATTATAGGACATTCTGATGGATCTGCAGGAGTAACTTCTAATGCATACTTTCCGGCATCTGCTAAAGTTGCGTTAGTAATGTTTAATATATTACTATTATTTATTATTGGTACTCCGTTTAAAGACCATGCGTAAGTTGCTCCAGGAAAATTATCTACTTCTAGTGTAAAATTATCTGTTTCACAAATAGTTAAAGATGGACTAGTACTTCCGTCTGTATTTTTAACTAAATCTTCTTTAGCAAAAAAAGACTGTATAAAAGGAGGTAATCCCTGTGTAGCTAATTTTCCTTGTAAGTTTACAGCATTGTGCTGGTAACCAGCGGTAGTGCCTAATTGATTGGGGTTGTTAATAACACCTAAATACTGTGTTCCTTGGTCGTAAGAGTTTGCAATGGTTCTGTAAATTTTACCATTTTCGGCCAATTGCAAAGCGCCACGGTAAATGTTTCTATTGTCTAAAATAACTTCACTAGAAGAGATGTTTGCGGCTGTTAAATTGTATTGTAAAAGGTTAGATGTTTCTGTGACTAAACCTTGTTGGGCATTGTAAGTGTGTACGTAAAGCAACTTGTTGTTAGGCGAAAATTCTAGACCGTATGGATCCTTATTTGGAGCATTAATGTTTATACGTTGTTCATTACTTAGAACACCAGTATCTGCATTAAAATCGTATAAATATAAACCTTGACTAACGTTAGCTGATGCCATTTTGGTACCATCTGCAGATAGTTTTAAATAACCTCTTTTGTCTGTTATAAAACTATTTACTTTAGATTTTACAGAGGTCGTCACAACACCAGTGTCATTTACTTCAAAAGCGTGAAAAGTATCAAAAACCCCCTCGCTACCATCATTGGTTGCATAGGTAATTACCCAAACAGATTTATCAAAACAATCTTTAAGAACCGCTGTAATTTTCTCGGAGCAATAATCTAAAAGTCGAACGTTTTTAGACGTAACAGCTCCTTTTCCTCCATCTAAAGACATATCTACAGTAGAATAATTAAGGCCATAATCTGGATCTGCTTCAAAAACACTAGTATCTACAGTAAAAATGTAAAAAATATTAGTGTCTTTTTGATTGGGAACAATTAATGCCGACTGAGAACTAGATGGGTCTCCGTACAAGCCAGTACCATTTTGCATAAGAACATGGTCTTTGGTATATACTCGTATGCCATCTGTATAAAATAATAAATTACCAGTATCGTCAGATATTGTAGCACAACCTTCAGTAGTATTTAATTTACCATCTGTAACAGCGGTAACGCTACCATCATTATTAAAACGCAAACCAGCACCTTCTCCAAAATACCAGTTAGAAGCCTGAGTTTGGCCAAAAGAAAGTAAGGGCAACAGCAGAGCCATTGCAAGGAGTTTTGTGGTTGGTTTCATAAAAGCGTTCTCTAAAACGCTTAAATATACTTATAAATCTCTTTTTTTTAACATAAAATTATACATTAATTATACTATTGGGTTGATTTTTGTAAGAAATTTATATTGTAGTTTAAATTATTAAAAATAGTTATTATGAGAAAATCAATAATCAAATCAACCAAATTAAAAACACTATTTATAGTATTGTTTGTAGGTGTTTTACATTTAGAAGCTCAAGTTTCTGATGTTAATTTAACAAACTTGTATAGTAGAATGACAGTGACATCTTTTGATAGCTCTTCTTCAGGCGATATTAAAGGAGATAGTTATATAATAGATGACTTTAGACCAGCTAAATTAGCAAAGGATAAAAAAACATTTTTTGTAAGGTACAATGCTTATAAAGATGAAATGGAAATTCAACGAGGTAAAGATGCTTATTATTTATCTCGTTTTTACGATTTACCTATTATTTTCGTTAACACAAATGAAGTATACAAGATGTTTGATTATGATAAAGGAAAAAAAACAGGTTATTTTCTTTTACTAAAAGAAGGTGAAAAAATTTCTTTATTACTAAAACAAACAATTAAATATTATGAAGCTCATAAAGCAAAAACTGGTTATGGTAAATCAGAACCTAAAAGATTAGAGAGAGAGGATGATGTTTTATATTATTCTAACAAGGAAAATATTGCTGTTAAGATGCCAAAGAAGAAAAAAGATATTATTGGTTTATTTGACAGCAAAGAAAAAGATCTGGAAAGTTTTATAAAACAGAATAATTTGAATTTGAAGAAAAAAGAAGACTTAATTAAACTTTTTTCTTTTTATAACTCATAAATTGAAAAAAAAAAGCGAGACTTACAAGTCTCGCTTTTTTAGTAATACGTATGATAAATATATAAAAATAGCGGTCCAGCATAATACAATTACCAATTGTAAAGGTTGCACACTATAATCTCTAGATATATCTTCACCAACTTGCTGCGCTGCAGACTTAATAACATTTAACCTACTAAAAGGTTCTGTAATGGTGCTCCACATAGATCCAAAAGGGAAAAAGCTAGTTACATTATCTGCTAATTCTTTAGAGTATTTAGATGCTAAGTATGTGTAAGGGATAATTTCAGCTCCAATAAACCATATAAACAAAAAGCCTAATGCAAAAGCAGAACGTTTTACCAATACAGCAACAAAAAAGCAGAAAGAGAAAAAACCAATAAGTTTTACAAAGTATGCTGCCAAATATTCTAAATCAGAAAAAATAATTGAAGCCTCATTAAAATCTGAATAAATTAAACCCAGAAATAATGAAATAAGGAATATAAAAATAGTAGATGTTAAAGAGAATACACCTATTGTTAAAAATTTTGAGAGTATTAATTCCTTTTTAGATAAGCCGTCTATTAGGTTTTGTTTTATTGTTTTGTTGCTATATTCATTAGCAATCATAGAGACTATAACAATGGCTAAAAAGAGTTTTAAAAAGGCGGCCATAAACGTGTTAAAGTGCCATATGTATGGAAAATTGAAAATACCAACATCTGCAATATGAAATTTTAAAGGACCAAAATCTACCTTTATCATAGATATACCAGCTATAAGTATCATTAATATAAAGTAAGCAAGTATTAAAACTTTACTAGCTCTATTATTCCATAATTTTATAAATTCTATTTGTAGTAAACGTAACATATTTTTTAGTTTTTTTGATTGGAGTGATTAGTTAGATTGATTTTTAGTAAGCTCTAAGAATTGTTCTTCTAAGCTTTCTTTACGTTTAACTAAGTGTGATAAATTTATTCCGGCAGTAAAAAGCTCTTTATTTAATTGTGAAGCACTTAATTCTGTTTTTAAATTTGCAGTTATAAGTCCGTTTTCTTCAGTAATAGAGCTAAAATTTGAATTTGTTTTTAAAAATGATAACAGTGCTTCATTATCTTCAGCTTTTAGTTCAAAAAAGCCATAACTAGCAATCATTTCATCTACACGACCCGAATATAATTTTTCTCCTTTTCTTAAAATAACAACGTGGCTACATACTTTTTCTACTTCATCTAAAAGGTGTGAAGCAAGTAAAATTGTAGTTCCTTGCGCAGCAATAAGCTTTATGATTTCTCTAATTTGATGAATTCCTTGTGGGTCTAAACCATTTGTAGGTTCGTCTAAAATAAGTATTTCAGGATCGTTAAGAAGGGCAGAGGCAATAGCTAATCTCTGTTTCATACCCAATGAGTAGGTTTTAAACTTACTATTTTTACGGTCTAAAAGTCCAACCAACTCTAGTTTTTCTTCGATTTTAGCTTCATCTACCTCCTTAATTTTACAAACTAATTTTAGGTTTTGAACAGCCGTCATATATGGATAAAAATTTGGTCGCTCTATAATAGCGCCAACTCTTTTTAATGCTTGGTGTGTATTTATGCTCCCATCAAACCAACTAAAATCTCCAGAAGTTTTGTTAACTACATTTAGTACAATACCAAGTGTAGTAGATTTACCACTACCATTAGGACCTAAAATACCATAAACATTTCCTTTTTCTATAGTAAAAGATAAATCTTTTACTGCGGTTAAATAACCGAATTTTTTTGTGAGATTTTTTACTGTAAGTATTGTTTCCAAGAGTAGCTGGTTTTAATGATTGTTACGGTCATAAGACGAGCTACCTAAGAATTTGTTACAAAACCTTACAATTTGTTTTTATAATATATTATTTATGAATTAATTTAACTTAACTCTATGTGTAATTCTACGGTTTGTAATAACAGTTTTAGGCCTACCAAGTATTACAATAGTTGCGTCGTCTGGTTCTCCATCTCCATTATTATCTACGTTGGCACTTTCGTTAGGATCATCAGAAGTATCAGAAATAACAAAACCATTTGGCAGTTCTCCTTGCGCAGTTGCGGTATTAGTAACTAAAAGAGACATTAGCTCTGTATTATTTATAGCGTGTGTTAAAGTAAAGCTAGTAGATTCTGAGGGTGCTAACGTAGCTACAGCTGCCGGACTAATACTTCCAGGATCAGCAATAGGATCTGTAATAGTTACATTGGTTAGGGTGCTTGGTCCGTTATTAGTTACAGTTAGCAAATACGTAATTTGTTCGTTTAAAGAATCATAAGATCCGTCTGGAGCAGGTAAAGCAACTTTTGTTATTGTGATTTCATTATTATTAATGGTAACAGTTTCCGTCATATCATCAGTAGTTGTATTACTATCTGTCTGATCTTGAGAGTTTGTAACTGTGTTTGTGTAAGATGAAACAGTTGTGTTAAAAGGTAATTCACCTGCTTGTACTTCTAATGTTATAGAAACTAATTCACCTTTGGTTAGTGTACCTATTGTCCATTCTGGAGCAGACCAAGAACCAACAGTTGGATTAGCTGATAACAGTGTTAAACCAGCAGGAATAACATCTGTTATTTTTAAGTTGGTAACATCGTTAATACCAAGACTTTCAACAGTTATTTTATATTCAAAAATATCTCCTTCTAATATAGAGCTTACATTAGCTGTTTTTTTAACAACTATATCTGGTAAGCAATAATAAGCCGCTGTTGGTTGTGAGTCATATGTACAACCTCCTTTGGTTACTCTTACAAAATAGTCTCCAGCTTCATTAGGCGTATAGCTAGAAAATATTGCTCCAGGTACTGCAACACCATTCTGGTACCATTGGTATGCATCAAAATTAGCATCTACAACCTGTATTATAGAGCCCGGCAAACAGCCACCACCAGTCACTTGTAAGTCTACTTCTGGGACAGTATCAAATCCAGAAAAATAGCCTGCAATACCTCTTGCGCCATTAAACCCTAAAAAACCTACGGCAATAGGTCCTGTAGATTGTACAGAAACATTACCTTTTAAGTTAGGAACATAAAATGTTTTCCAATCAGGTGAACCAGCTACGGCAGATGATGCTGGTAATGTTACATTGCCATTACCATCTGTTACGCTAATGTTACCATCCGGAGTAGAGGTAGAGGCTATAATGGTTACACCACCATTCATTTTAACACCAGCGGCATCTTTAATATCTGGAATATTATTTAAGTTATCTGGTAATAAACAGTTTACTGGCGCAACAAAGTTTAAGCCTACTGTTACTATAGAGCTGTCTCCAGCTAAGGATTGATAAGCATATGCATCTTTAGATGTTGTTACAAACATATTTCCACCAGCAGCATTACTAGAATAATAGCTATCTGGAATTTCAAAATAATCTCCGTTGTTTATGGTAGCAATAGGTGTTGTAGAGCCATTTACAAATATATCAGTACTATTTTGTGTGCCAATAATTATTGGTTTTTCTGTTTCACTATTACCATTACCTCGTATAAAAACATATTCTTTTCCTATTTTATTTTGTGGTACAGGTTGGTCTATTGCAGCATCTCTACTAGAACTATTGTTTCTTACAGCAATATTAAGTCCACCATTACTAATAACAATATCTTTTGTAGATTGTATTGTAGCTCCTAACCATCCATCTACATTTGCAGTAGTTTGCTTAACGTATGCTTCAAAAACAAATGACTCGTTTTCATTTAATGTAATTTGGTAGGTGTCATCTGTAATACCACCTGCGTTACCACCAAGTCTAAACTCACTATTAGGGTCATACCCAGATAAGGTAACTACGGTATTATCTTCTGTAGCCATTATACCTAGTGCATTAGTTAAGCTATTATGCTTTCCTCTGTTAGGTATACCTCCCCACTTAAAAATTTGTCCCATTGCTTGCCTACCTTTACTAGTAAGTGATGTGGATTGAGAACTAGAACTACCTCTATAATTTATATAAAACTTTTCTCCACCAGGGGACTCAAAGCGTAAGCCACTTTGTGTTAATACAACCCCAGTGTTAGCATTTTTTACTAATGTAATATTATTATCTCCATTTGGTAAATTATAAGTTGCAGGAGCTGTATTAGAAACTGTTAAAGTTGCTATTGGAGCGGCAATAGTACCTTGGTAAACGTTTACAGTAAAAGCTGTAGTTTCTGGAGTAGATAAATATACAACCTGCTCTCTAACAGCTTGATTATTTCCTCCTTGTTTTAAAGGTGGCAGATAATGTAAATCACTTAATTGAGCGTAACCAAAATAGTTAAATATTAAAAATAGCAGTATGCTAAATTTTTTTATAGATTTAATGTTGTTCATTTTTATTTTTATAGAATATTGTAAAAGAACAAATACTACAATGATTATCTAAATTTATGTTGTATAGCTACAACTTATTGTTGTAATATGTTAAAATTGGTAGTTAATAAATATTTTTTTTTCCTTTTTTATCTCAACTATTTACTTATTTTTATTAAAAACGAAATATAAAATGTCAGAAGAGAAATTAATGTCTAAAAAGAAACCTGCATATCCGGTTAATAGCCAGTTAGATGCCTATTTAGAACATTATAATAGAAAAATGGAGATTCCTATTTTTTATGAAGATTTATTACGTTTTTCTGGTTCTGTAGTTGTCTATGATTCAGATGATAACGATACCTTATGGGTACGTGTTTACTACTCTGAGTTTGATAGAGCAGAGATAGATTTAAGCTTAAAAAAAGTATATTCGATATTACTTTCTGATGGAGGAGATAATATAATACAGTACTTAAATGTGGATGCTGTGGATTTTTGCACCTTTGGAAACTCTAAGCCTTTTAGAATAAAAGTGCGTAATATTTTGAATGATAACTTTACATATTTTTATATTAAAAAAACTGATGCATCTAGAATTTATGGATTAGAACTAGAGCATATGTTATCACCTTATAATCTTAACTTTTTAGTATATAAAGATACTTTAATAGAAGAGCATATATCTGGCATTCCAGGAGATGTTTTTATAAAAGATATGTTACCAAACTGTAGTGAGTCTGAAAAAGCGCAGCTAGCAAAAGAGTTTGTAAAGTTTAATGAGCGTTGTATGATTAGACTTTTAGGAGATATGAGGTCTTACAACTATGTAATTGTACCAGTACATGATTTTGACCAAGTTGTTTATCGTATTAGAGCAATAGATTTTGATCAGCAATGTTTTGAAGGGAAATTAAAAGTTTACAGACCACAGTTCTTTAAAGAAAACTTTCAAATGGTAGAGTTGGTGCGTAAAAAACTATTAATAAGTTCTGTAGATCAGTATAAATTAGAAGAACGTTCTATAGTAGCAAAACGAATAAAAAGTTCTGGTAATAGAATAAAAAAACTTAGAAATATTTGTAAAAAGGACACAATTTCTACCCCAGAAAACATAAAGCTTTTACGAAAAGAAATTTATGAATTGACATTAGATATGCAATTTAAAAAATGCAGAAAGATGGGAAGAGTTTTAGATTTGGCATTGGATTTTGTTAAGCGAAATTACGAAGATGTGAGTATGAAACAAATAATGGAGAATAGGATTAAAATAGATTAATCTTATGCTCCATTAGATATAAATAATAAGCTAAAACTACTTATTTGCTAGTTTTAGTTTTTTTCTTCTTTATTAAAATAAACTAAGTAATAGTACATTTGACGCTCTTCATCCCAACCTTTTTCTACAAATTTTTCTGCAGACTCTGGGTTTATAAAGTCCATTTTTATCTGAATATTTGTGTCTAAATTAATAACATTTTTAATTTTTTTACGAACATCAGAAACGGCTTTGTTAGCTATATTAAAGTTAGATACGTCCTCTACGCTAAATTTAGGTCCTTTTTCTTCCTTGTAATGTTTAAACTCTGGTATTAACTCAGGGTTTTCCATTACCTCATTCAGGAATTCAGTCTCTTCAAAGTTATCGTTTTTTGCAAAGTGGTTTACAGCTTTATTCATAAATAAAACTTCTTGCTGCTTGTCTTCAGCAGGTAAAACAACATCCTTTGCAAAGTTTTGACAAAATTTTAAATAATTTTTAGTGTAAAATGTTTCATCAGCAAGGGCATCAACCCCTAAAAAGTTTTCTAACCAATACTTTGTATCATAACGGTTACTATCTACAGATAAAACTTTGTAACCTTCTTCTTTATGAGAATTAAAAACAATACAACCTTTATCTAGCTTGTTAATGTTTATTCCTTGTAAAATATTAATATCTATATTTTCACCATCTTCTATTAGCTGTAGAAAATCGTGCTTAAGCTCGCTTTTAAATATACCAATAGCATCTATTTTTTTATTATCTAGTAATACATCTGTTAGGTGAGTTACATAAAGCTCTCCACTTTTAATATGCGGATGATTGGACTGCTCAAAAAGGTGTGTAGCTATTTTTTTAGAAACAGAATGACAGCTTTCTGGAGCTTCAAAAATTTCTACGGCTAATTTATATATTTCATTAAACTCTACATCTACCTCGTTTGTAAACTTAAAATAGTTTTCTTCTTTTTCTCTAAATGGTTTAAAAAAGTACTCTTTTAAAAGACCAGTAGTCTCATCATTTAAAGAAAATGGTTGGTTAGATAAAAACGCGCCTTCGCCTTTATTTTTATTACCAACACGGTGTATAGAAATACTTTCTATTTGAGTAGAATATAAATTTATCAATGGTATATAGTTTTATAATTAGTTATAGTAAAAGTATGCTTTTTGTTTTAGAAACCTAGTTCCAATTTTCGTCAAAATCTAAATCTTCGTAGCTTCCTAAGTCATCTTTATAATCTTCATCAAAATTTTCAGCTTCAGGATTTTCAGCTTCAAAATTCTTTTCAGGAGGACTGTCTGGTAATTCTCCAAAGCTAAATAAAACATTAGGGTATGTTGTGCCATCGTCACTCTCAACAATATCAGCAAGTTCAACAAAGAAAGTCCACATACTTAAAAAGTCATACACATAAATTAATTTAGGTGTTTTCTCTGTAAGTATATCTTCTAAAAAAGTTTCGTTCATTAGCTTAACTTCAGAACCGCTTTCACTCATATCAAACAGAGCTATTTCTTCATCTTGGTTCCAATCTTCATCACAAGTATAAAAAGATGCCATTTCGCTTCCTAAAAAACCAAAAGCCTGCGTAATAGCATTATGCAAATCTTCTAGTGTGTTGCTATCTTCAATTTCTAAATCTCGGAATACATCATCCTTAGCATCTAAGATAATTCTTATTTTATAAATCATTTTTTAAATTTTGCGGGTTGCAAAGTTACAAAGTTTTATCTCTTTTACTTGTATTTACTAGTTCTAATACCATATAAAATTGCACACCAAATAGGATAGAGGCTAAAACTAAGTGAAGTGTTTGACTACCAAATGGAAAATCAACATAATTCATAGCAACACCGGTAGCAATCTCTAATACTAATAGTAGTAAAACCCACTTTATTTTAGTAAGGTTTAATTTTAATTTACTAATTCTATAAAAAATAAAAATATTTAATAATGTTACTATTATAGAAAATGATCTGTGTACATAAAATGTAATAGTTACATTATCTAACCAAAGATTTTTAGCAGTTTCACCTACTATATCTACTTGGTCATCTACCATTTGCCTAACTTGTGTACCTAAAACTATTTGTATTAAAGTTAACACCAAAGCAACAATAATTAATTGTTTTGTTTTTTTGTCTTTAGCAATTAAGCTCGATGTTCTTTTTACAGTATATATTAAATACAATAGCATAGCAACAATAGCCAATGCCATTACCATATGTACTGTTATTTTTACAGGGTTTAAAACTGAATACACTACAGTAGCTCCAAGCCAAGCCTGAAAACCCATAGCAAAAACTATAGCCCAAGATAATAAGGTTACTATTTTCCTTGTTTTCCAATACTTAAATGATAAAAAGGCTAAAATAAGAGTGGCTAAACCAGCCAATGCACCAAAAAGTCTATTAATATATTCTATCCAAGTATGTGTTGCATTAAAAGTAGCATAGTTATGTTTTGTGTAAGCATCCCAATTATTTGAGCTAAACTGTGCTTTAGATGTAAAATCTTTACTAGCTATTTGCAATGTTTTATCTACAATGATAACTTCCCCTTTTTTAAAAAAAGAAAAAGGTTGCCATTGTAACTCTGCTATGTCTGTTGGAGGTATGTACTGCCCAAAACATTTTGGCCAGTCTGGACATCCCATTCCACTACCTGTCATCCTTACTACTGCACCAGCAATAATTACAAGGTAAACGAGTATTAAAGATATTTTTGCTGTTTTTAGAAATGTTTTCTGCATTTTTTGGAAGTCTATAATATACTGCAAAAATACGCCACTTTTGGCTTTTAATAAAGCTTAAAAAGCTAATAAATGTTTTACTTATCAATCTTTAATTTTTTCACTGTACCGTTCTGTATTTTTTTTAACCTTAATATTTTGGTTATTAGTTGTTTTTTTAATGGACTAATTTTACGGTTTTTTAAACTTTTTTTTAACATAGCAACTCTTGTTTAGTTAACGTATGTTCATATCTTTGAGCCATAATATAATTTTGTGATTATTATTAAATAATCACCCCCCATATTAACAACCTATTTACTATGAAAAAGATTACAAAAAAGGAATTATTTTTTGAAAAGACACTTAAGCTAATAAGTGAAAAAGGATTTAAGGCAACTACAATGCGTGATATTGCGCATGAGTTAAATTTTGAA